>RKRO01000471.1 GCA_007571355.1 Candidatus Poribacteria bacterium
GGTGCATCGATCATACGCAGGATGCGTTCTCGAAAAGTGCTTCCGTTGGAAGCACGCCAATTCCTTCCCGTTTCTCCAGTCAAAGAGGTATCTAAATCTTCACAGATGATAGCATCCAGAAGTCCGCCACATAAAACGGACTTCCCATAGTGTTTGATGAGGTCGTTCATGACATCACTTGTGTAGTTAACAGTGCTGAAATCAATAACATTCCTTTCTATCAAGGTATCTACTAACGTTTCGTCATATCCCATTTCGTAAAGGGCATCCGTAAGGATGTTTTTTTTACCCTCAAGAGGGCGATCCCCATGTGCTGTTGGGGCTGCTATGATAGGTTTAGTCATATTCTTCATAGGTGGATATCCGAAAGTTATAAAGAGAAGTAGTAGTTCCGTATTTTGGTAGCCATGAGTTTCCTACGTTCATTCAAAAACTCATCGTAGTTTCCAAAAACCCCTTCAGGAATGCAGTGATTGTCAAGGTTTTTCTGCAATTCATCAGAGTTATCTATTCCTCCGTACGGAGGTTTTCCATCTCTACATCCTGCCTTTAATTGTGCAAAATACTCTGTAGGTGCCGTGTTGCCAATTGCGATATTAATATCTTTTTGCGTGACCGCGAGGTTTGCGATTTGATTGCATTGCTTCTTTGCAATACCTAATTCCTGTAGATGGTTCTTGGGGAAGATATGGTGAATATCTTTTTGACCTCCAAAAAGATCCCTTATTGTCATATCACGCGACAAAAATCCTTTATTGTTTGCCTTGATTTGGCTTGCTAGAAACACGTTGAAATAGACATTCTTAGGACCTGAGACGTTCAGTTTCTGCATAAGTCCTTCATTCCAAAAGGCATCTGAAAGTCCTGATCGCTCTAGTCCATTAAGGTACGCTTCTACTTCTTCTTCGGTAGTCATATTTCGGACATCTTCACTCAAAGTAGCCTGGGGCTCACCACTATATCTTTCTGTTAATACAGACATCACAAACCATCGGCGGACCAATTTCTCAATCTGGCTAGCATTCGCATTCTGTGAGCGTAAAATTAAAAATAGGATATACGCAGAGTTAACGGCGTTTCTTGCTGTAAGCATTGATGCATCTATGAATCCTGCTGACCGCAGTATCGTAACAAAACGCTTGAAATTAGTTTCGTTTATATATCTTCGCAGACTGGTTTCAAGTTGCCGAAAGATGTCTTCTACGGAGTCACCCGAAAGCAGATCCACCAAGTGAGTTAAATCTCCACGCTTGAATTCTGATGCAAAAACCACTCGAAGCATGTCAGTATAGGCAGGGACATAGATATTATCACTCCAATCCTTTAACCATTCTATCAATCGAAAATAATCTGTATTGGCGAAGGCCTGATCTTCAATTAAACGACTATGTGCTTCAGGGACAGTTGCCAGATGACAAAAATAGTCAATAGACTGACGCAATAAGTGACCGTTGTACTGTTCACTTGCAGCGAGTTTGGACATAATGAAATCCGCTGCACTTAAACGCACACCTGTTCCATTAATACGGACAAAAATCTCTACCACTGTTTCTACATCTATGTCTTCATTGAGATCAATAACACCGAAAGAATTGTTCCGAATCTCATAGAGTGTTCCTATACGCTCGCCCATTTCGTATCTGTCCACCCCGTCGTTCTTCTCACAGTATTCATCAACTAATCGGAGCAGCCCGGAATTGGAGTTGAAGACAACGGAGATATCAGAAATCCATTCTGGGTCTTTACGAATGGCATTGGTAGCGACCGCGAAATTTTCCATATCCGGATGAAAAGCTATCTGAATTTGCTGTTCCTTATACTTTTTGGTCAAAACCTTTTTTCCCAACAAGGCTGCTCGAAGTGCCATTGTGCGCTGCTGCCCGTCAATCAAGATCCGTTCACGGGTTGATGATTCGCCACCTCGAAGGGAAATATCCGACTTCGGCCAAGTAATGAGATACCCAACCGGGTAACCGTGGTAAAGTGGATCAATAAAGTCACGCACTTTGTTTGCAGACCAGACGAAAGGTCTCTGGATTTCAGGGATAACTATATCTTCGGTTTTAATCCAATTCAGCAATGTCTCAACAGAATATTGGTGTAACGAATAACAAGAATTTGACATTTATTTTCCTTTACAGTCGAAATTATGTATTCAACCTTTGCCTTCTATGCTCCTTTCAACATCGCAGCAATTTTTTCAGGCAACTGAACATTGTTTTTCTGCTCAAAGTCAGCGACCCCTTCGTACATTGTATAAAATGTATTAAGGGTATTTACCCATAAATTTCTGGCAAAAATCAGGTCTGATTTAGCACTTTCCCATTCGCCGAGATGTAACCGCGTTATACTGCGGGCAGCATAGACTTGGGTAAGTCTCGGTTCGAGTTCCAGGACTTTGTCATAATCTTGAATGGCAAACTCAAATTTGCCTACATGAAAGTAAGCCGAGCCGCGCTTGGTATAAGCCTCTGTAAACGTTGGATGTAGTTCTATCGCTATACTATAGTCTACGATGGCTTTGTCATACGCTCCTTTTTGACAGTAAGTAGTACCACGATTATAATAGATTTCGGCATCCTCAGGTCGAAGTTCTATTTCCCTGTTATACCCCTCAATGGCTTTGTCATATTCGCCCAGACTAAGGTGAATATCGGCACGGTAGCCGTGCCCATCAGCGTGCTTCGGATTAATTTCTGTAGTCATGCGAAAGTCTGCAATAGCTTTATCATATTCATCTCCTTCGACGTAAATTTTACCACGATTGTAATACGCCTCAGCGTGATCGGGTTTAAATTCTATCGTCTTGGTATAATCCGCGATGGCTTTGTCGAAATCAACTATATCACGATACGCGTTGCCACGATTGTAATACGCCTCAGCGTGATCGGGCTGGTGCTCTATGACCTTGCTCAATTCCGCGATGGCTTTGTCATACTCGCGTTTTTTGTAGTAAGCAATGCCGCGGTTGTAATATGCTTTGGGATCGGTAATATCTTGCATTATCATTTTCGTACTTATGTTAGGTTAACGCTGACGTTGCAGGTTCGCGAGTTGTTTTCGGAGTTTTTCCAATTCAGTTTCGGCATCCTTTCTGCGTTGGGTTTCTTCCGCCAAACGTGCTTGTGCTGCTGCTCTGAGATGATGTTCTTCTAAGGCAGTCGTCATCGGCGTGCCATCCGGCAGATACGGACGGAGCAATCTAACATGCGTATGCTGTTGTTCCTCGTAGCGAAAATAGAGATTTAACGCTTCGCTGAATAGTCCGCCTGCCGCGTCGGGTGCCATCTCAACGATGCTACCGGATGCGCTTCGCCGCCACCCGCGAAACTCTGCAGGTTTCTTCAACTCCGGTTGATGTATAAAATACTCTTGGACACCTATATCCTTGAGATACACGGCTACTTTTTCGCCTCGATCCTGATGTGCTGTTGAATCAGAGAGAAACTCAAAGACGGCAACAGGTGCCGCGCCTTCTGCCCACGTATAGAAACTACGGCGCAACGGATATTTCGCGACCCCAAAGACGATATAAATATCTGGCGCGACGCATTTTCTGATGTCGCCTTCACTATAATAGATAAAACTGTCAATGCCGATGTATATCTGCTCATTGATAGCGAAGTATCGCTTGAACTGTTCGTAAAGCCCTGCGATCTGTTCGCCGTGAAAATCTGTTGCGGACATAGGTTCGTCATCCTCACACGGATAACCTTCAATATAAACAGTCGTTTTACCGTTTGCTTTGGGAAAGACTGGCATATATTTCCGCTGTTTGAACGCAAAGTCGTTTAGGGTATCCATAGTTTTCTCCGTTTGTTAGCAGGAACCAGCCCCTTGCAGCCTATAAGTCTGCAAGGGGGCGGCTCAGGTTTTTGGTTTCGGTTTACCACTCTTCAGGTTCATCAAGAAGGAATTGCTTGGCAAGCGCGACGCAGGCAAGCGCGTCTTTACCGTAGCCATCGGCCCCCATATCGTCTGCAAATGTTTGTGTGACGGGTGCGCCGCCGACCATGATTTTCACCTCTTCGCGCAGGTCTTCGTCAATAAAGGCATCAATCGTTTTTCCCATGTTCGGCATCGTTGTCGTCAGGAGTGCTGACATTCCCAAAATTGGTGCCTCGTATACCTCAACGGCTTCAATGAATTCGTCTTCCGAGGTATCAACGCCGAGATCGTGGACGACGAAACCTGCGCCGCGCAACATCATAATACAGAGGTTTTTGCCGATGTCGTGTAGGTCGCCTTTGACGGTTCCCATAATCACTGTCCCGATGGGTTCTATACCTGAGTCGGAGAGGATCGGTTCAATATGTGCCATCCCTGCTTTCATTGCGCGGGCACACGCCAAGACCTCTGGCACGAAGATGAAGTTTTCCCGGAACTTGATACCGACGATACCCATCCCTGCGATGAGTCCATCGTCCATAATTTCCAATGCCTCAGTGCCGTCTCCGAGTGCTGCTGCTGTTAACTCGTCCACGGTGTGATGGTCACCGTCAATCAGTGCAGCAGCGATGTCTTGCATAGCCGGGGTTGCTTGTGCAAACGCTTCAATGGCGAGCGCGATTTCGTCGGGTTCTTCAAGGAACTCTTCAATTTCTTCGCGAATAAATTCGTTTGCGATGTCCGTAATAGATGCCACAGGTTTGAACGCCTCCTCAGAGATACAATGATACCACACACCCCAAAAGATAGCAAATGAATTTCACATGCGTTTTCTGATAAATCGGGTTAGAAACCCCTCCCACAGGAGGGGTGTGGGGCAATTGAATGGCTCTATTTGCTTCAGTTTTGGCTATTGGTTTTTCCGGTATTCTTCTAAGCGTGCGTTAATTTTGTCGAGAAACGCTTGCGAGTAAATCTGACCGACGAGTGCTTGGTGCGTTTCTGCAGCGATTGCATCCCATGCTTCGCGCGCATCGTCCTCAAACGCAACGACTTGAAGCCCTGCTTTCTTTTGGAGTGCTTCAATCGCCCTCTCGTTATCCTTCCGAATTTGTTCAATCAAGGAGGCTTGGTACTTGTCGCCGACTTCACGCAAAATCTTCTGCTGTTCCGGGGTAAACTGCTCAAATTTTTCTTTGGTTATCACCGTTGCGCCGACACCGACACTCACAGGAAGGTCGGTCATGTATTTGAATTTATCATGCCATTGGAGTGCGACAGTGACATAGGGGGATGCGGTTACGGCATTGATCTGCCCTGAATAGAGGGAAGACAAGACCTGCGTAACTTCCCTGGGGACGGTTGGGATCTCGGCGTTTTTGTAGAATTCGAGTGCAATTTTGTCGCTGGTACGAGCCCACATCTTGATGGTTGGGGACTGCAGATCGGCAATCGTGCGGATCGGTTCATTGCTGAAGATATAGTAGAAACCGATGTCGCCCATACCGATCAGGACATACCCCTCATCCATGAACTTTTTATCCAGGTCCTCGCGGAGAAAATCTCGGACGTGATCGAGTTCTGCATAATTTCTGAAGATCCGAGGCAGTTGGAAGATGAGTACTTCTTTCTGTATTTCGCCGAGACCGGTGGCTGTCATCGCGCCTGCGTGTAATAACCCGGCTCGCATCTTGCGGATAACATCGAGTTCGTCACCTTGTACCCCGTTTGGATAGATACGGAGTCCGATTTCCTTATCTGTTTTGGCGCGAATTTCCCTCCCCATCGCCTCAAAATTCTTCATCCATGTGGAGCCTTTCGGTGCAAGCGTCGCGAATTTAATAGGTTTATGAATAGATTCTGCAGCGAAAAGTGTTGTCGGTGCGGTTAACATCCCTAAAATCAGTAGACATATCACAGTGAATTTAAGTAAAGCATCGGGGTTGAAAACCCGTCTTGCATAGTTTGTTTGCTTCGTTCTCATTATTCCGTATCTCCTTCCATCATTTCTGTATCGAAAAGCATATCTGTCTGACCGAGCCAACGTTTGGCTCGTGATTTTGCGAGTGCTGTCGCAGCCTCTTCACCGGGCAAGATGTCGTCCGGTGCATCAATAACTTCCTGTAACATCTGCTTATAGAGCTGGATATCTTGCTTAGGATAGGCATAGTATCGTGCCCGATAAAATTTTGCCAACAGGAACTTTCCCTCATTAAGTTCATCGACTTTATCAAGGTATTCTTTTGCTTTCTCTGGATCGCCACCGATGGCGGGTGATCGGTCGCCGTAATAGACAGCATAGAACAGATAGGCACTGCCGAAGTAGAAGGTATCCTCTAACGCAAGTACCCGTTGCATCATTGCTTCGACGCGATCCAGGTCAATGACTTGCATGGGGTCATCTTTCTGGAGGCTGATACCGCGCGCCATGGCGTAAGCAGCCCAAAAGAGCGGTTCAACCTGTTTTTTCTTAAGTTTCTGGAGGGCACCTTTTAGGGACTCAAGGGGTACACTTCTTGCTTCCTTAAAGGTTTTATCAGATTTCGCTAACGCTTTAAAGGCGTATTCTTCAGCACGTACATAGTGTCCTATTGCTTGTGCCCGCATTTCGTCTGCCGTTTCCATGTCGCCAGCGAGCTCCGCGTTTTCCATTTTATCTTCAAGGAAACCGCTGTAGGAAGCGTGCGCGCGTGCGGTCTTGGTAATAAGTCCGCTGTTTCCTGTCTTTGCCAAACGTTCAAGGGTACCGAGGTTTTTCGCGAGCGTGGATTCTACAACGACTAAATTGCCCTCCGACTGAATCCTCGACAGTTTTGCCAGACCACAGCCGCCTAAAAATATCGGCAAGAACAGTAGCAGCAGGAACGTTTGAATTCTCAAAAGTTTATGTGTCATATAAATTTCCTCATAAGTAGTGGTAAAGAAATAGTGTAATTTCAGTTTCGTTTATGCCGAAAATGGCAATTGTACGACTGTCGCACCCACACGTCCGTCTGATGTTTCAATTTGGACGCGACTGCCGGGTTCTGTCACTGCGGTCCGGACGTATCCCAAAGCGATCTGTTTTGCGAGTGTTGGAGCGAAGGTAGTGCTTGTAACCCATCCCACCTCTTTATCGCCGTTGAAGATCGGTGCGTTTGGCTGAAGTTCGCTGTCGTCTTGCGATGTCGGACTCCCGTCGACTTCCATACCGCGTAGCAAGCGATTCGGGTGTCCACGATATTTCATCCGTGCGACAATTTCTTGCCCGATATAACACCCCTTTTCAAAATCGATGGCATGTTCTAATTCCGCTTCAAGTGGGATCACAGCATCGGTCAGTTCTGTCCCATATCTTGGGGTACCTGCCTCGATCCGCAGGGATTCAAGAGCGTTCCAACCGATGGGCTGAACATTAAATTGTGAACCTTCCGTCATTAAGGCGTTCCAAAGTGGTTCCAATCCGTCGGCAGTGGTGTAAAGCATATAGCCGATTTCGCCGGTGGTATCCGTTCGAACACAGACGATGGCATTTTTGAAAAGTGCATCCGCTTCACGCTTGCAATTGTGGCGTTCCTCCAAATGCGCTACATTACGGATACGGAGAACAGCCTCCACGAGTTCAGGCGATTTAGGCCCGTGGACAGCGATCGCGCCGGTTTCAGCCGTTAAATCAGAGAATCCAACATCATCAGCGATGATGTACTTGTCCAGCTCAGTGAAGGCGTTCGCTCTGGTCTCAGGTGCCGTATCAATAGTGATTGCGTCCTCAAGGACATAGACATTTAGATCGGCAATAATTTTGCCACGATGTGTTAAGAGCATCGCGTAGGTACCTTGCCCTGCGGAAAGATTTTCAACATCGTTGGAGATGATGCGGTGCAGGAATTTTGCGCGATCGTCGCCCGTTAACTGATGCCTACCTCGGTAGGAAACATCAGCAATACCGACACTGTTTCGAACAACGTGATGTTCGGAAACAGCATCTGTAAACTGGACAGCGATATTCCAATCTTGGTGGCTTTCAGCGAAGGTTGCCCCGAGTTGTTCGTGAATGTGATGCAGGGGTGTTGTTTTCATAGTGTCTCAATTATCTCCTAAAAGATACGGTCCAGGCGTAAAATAACGATTGGCTCTCTTAAAGAAAAAGATGAATCCAGCGGTTCTGCGACTTCAATACCGACGCTTGAGGGTGGAAAGGGCCCGGAGGGATCTATGAAAACGGAGCATCCGACACCTATTGCGGTTTTAATCTGTTCGGTGAAAGTCTCAAAATTGGAAAAAGGTGCGTCGTTGTGCCACCAAATGCTGCCTGCATCCAAGAAGCAGCTGAGTGACCATCCAAGTACGACATCAGGATCTTCACGAATTGTCTCATTGACGAATCTATACTCAAGATTAAACAGCAGGCGGCTATCCCCTGCGAACCTGTTGAAAGCATAACCCCGCATGGTGGCTCCGCCGCCAAGATGGAGGAGCCGTTGTCTGGGTAAGGGTGCATCCGAAAAATCACCCGCCACCCGAACGTTGAGGTGATGTGCCCCGAACAGCGGTGTATAGCGTGCGATTTCAAATCGATAAAAATTGAAGTTGTAATCACCGCCGAAACGTTGGCCCGTCATTTCGACGGCGAACTGTCCGCGCCACCCTCGCCGGGTTCGTTCATTTGCCAAGAACAGCGTGTGAAAATCTCGTGTGACTGCGGATCTGTGGTCCCGGGTATCAAAAGCAAAAACGAGAGCGAGATTTCGCAATAGCCCGCGCTCAATCCGAGCATTGCCCCGTTTGATGAGGTTGCGGTTTAAGTAACTCCAATCGGTTGATTTAGAGAGGTTCCCGTGTTGTTCCCTTGTGAATTCCAGTCTAAGATAACTCCATTCCGAGGGTGTATAGGTAATCCATCCGTGGGTCCCCCAACGTTCGTAATAATCCTGAGATGCCAAACCGTAATAGGCGGCATTCAGGCTGGCACCTCCCTGATGTAGATAGCTATTGGAGCTGACATCCGTGAGTTTATGGAGACTCGCACCGAGTTTGAGGGGTTGCCGTTTAAAGAATCCTTTTTCAACACCGGTGTGATAGTTCCATATCTTACTGGAGAATCCACGGCTGATGGCCCCGAAAACCTGCTCCTTGCCCGTGAATTGCGTCTTAAGTGTTCCCCCGCCGCCCAGCATGAGACCGTGGACACGGTTGAATTGAACAATCGGGAAAATGCCCGGTTTCGCAATCGGTTGTTCTTCAATCTCAACGATCATCACATTTTTTCCACCTTCGCGTTGGACCCGCCAATCCCGGACAGATTTAAAGTGCTCGTTGTTTTCGTGGAGTTCCCTGCGCATGCGGTTTACCTTTGATTGTCCGAGCGTCCGGTGGTAAATATCCGGGGGTTCCGCCCCCTGTTTTTCGTCACCGTCTTCGGTTTTGAGATCAAGCGCGGATAAGAGTTCTGTACGTAATATCCGACTGTTGCCGGTGAACCGAATTTCGTGTAATGTGCCTTCGTTGATATGAAATTCGAGGGCATCGTTGACGACTTGGGGACGAACAGTCGCGAATTCATATCCACGATTGGAATAGAAATTAGCGATTAGCTGCGCCTTAAGCGGCACCGCTGCAACAGCAATATAGCCCGGATGGAGTTGAAACCACTCTTTGATAAGATATGTTGGGAAACTCCTATTTCCGGCAATCTTAATTCGTTGAGCAGAGATGACAGGGGCTTCCGTGACTCGGAGGTGTACACTGACAGCCCGGGAAATTCCCTGATTTTCAACCGGGCGTTGTTCTTGTCTCGTTTCCAGACGGACCTCCTGAAACCAGTCGTGCTGTCGTAATGCTGCGATCAACCATGCGAGCTGCGCACCCGTGGTCAGACTGCCAGATTGGATAGGGAGGTTCGGCAGGATAGCTTCTGTTGGGATTTTCGTGTTCCCTTCAATCTGGATCGCAGCAACAAGAAATTGTTCTTCTGCTGTAAAAGTTTCAGGGGATTCAGCTTGCATCGTTACGAAGTTCAACAACCCCATCGCCGGTGCGTAACGTTCGGAAAGTGCACCGACATACGCTTGTGGGATGTGGAACCACCATGGGTGTTCTGTATCGTAAGTTGGCAGCCAATAACTATACTCCCTTTGGGCAATAGAGACAAGGTCTTCTGTATTCCGGACGTTTGCGTATGCCTTGCGGTGGATGTTAAAAAGCCATCTATTTTCGGCAGCGGAGCCGTCTTGTGAGTTTAAACCGGCAGGTTTCTCCAACATTTCGCGTGGAATAGCAATTTCAACGCTCCAAAAGGTGGTGTTAATCTGGGTGGCTACCCTTGCGTTTGAATTCCAATCGCTATCTGCATCAAAATCTGTTTTCATGGTCTCCTGACTGAGTGTTGCTTGAACATCTTGCGGGGCAAATCGAAAATAGGGTGCGCCTGGCAGGTTAACCCGTTGATCAAAAAGCGCACCAATAGGGTTGATAACGAAGTGATAATAGGTATCCGTCTTTAGGTTCGGATCCACCAGGATTTCAACGCATTCATCTTCCCAAATCGGAGAGTCGTGTTGTGTCTGTGAGATGTGAGGGATCTGAGTTTCTGGGATATAGGCTTTCACGCCGATATAAAGATTTTCGGCATCCCACAATAAAGCGGTTTGCGTCGGGGCTTGCGGTTCACTCGTGCCATCTGCGTTCTGAAAAGGTGAGAGTGTGCTTGCCCGCTGCCACGTTGTTTCAGAGACATTTCCATCAATCACTGGGGGCTGCTCGGTCTCGGGTACGGTTTGGGAAAAACCAGCAAGTGAATCTGGCGAAGGATCTGCGGGGGCATTCTTCGCGTCCGGTGAATTTTGTAGCACTGTGAGCGCATCGGTCGCTGTCAAGCGAAATAGCGGCCCGCCGCCATTAATGAGGGTAAGAGATGTTGCGTTATCAATTTGTGCCGGTAGGTTGACAATAATCTGCTGTTTTTCGCTTTTCAGTTCAGCGTCAACAGCGAAATCTTCCGGTAATTCTAATCGGATCCCGCCCCCTTGTGCGGTCACGTCCATCGGTGCAGCGACGGTATCAAGTAGCGTTAATCTGATGGAACCGTCTTGTGTCAAGAGTTTGTTCTGCCCATGCGTCAGCAAAATTTTCCCGCCGATATTCCCTTTTTTTAGAGAGATATTGTAGGTTCCTAAGGTTTCATCTAACTGAACATGTCCTGTGTCTGTCGTAACTGCTATCTTGCCTCGGATACACTTCAGGCGTGTATCACCTGTTTTGTTTTCGATATTAAGGGCGACATCCGCGGGGGTTTTAATTATCCATTTTAGTTGGAGTTGATCGTTAGGGATCGCTTGGAGGTCAGGTGTATTCGCAGGCGAATTCGGGCTGGCACTTGTGGTAGAGTCTTTTGGCAACTGGACCCCCAATTGAAGTTTACCGTCGATTTGTGTACCTGTTATGGAGATATTAGCAAGGTATGCCCGTATAAGCGGATCGCGTTCGGTATGCGTTGCCCGCGCCTGTTTTTGGAGGGTGACACTGATGATATTGTCCTCGTCGGCAATGATCTCGATGTCTCCAGGTACCTCCAGCGCGAGTTCAATTTGGTAAACATCTTCAAAATTGAAGGTTTTCTCTGAGGTTGTTTGTAAGATCTGTGTCGGTGTACTTGATGTGTCTTGCGGAGCGACTGCCGCGACGGGTAAGACAGATAGGTTGCGTACGATGATAAACGCAGCCAATAGATATAAAAAAGAAAAGGTTGTACGACTCATGGGTAACATTTTAGGGATATCCGTTTTATTTACGATGCGTGGGACTGCAAGGTGGAGACGAAACTTTACCTACAGAATTCCTTGACACATTTAAAAT
>RKRO01000557.1 GCA_007571355.1 Candidatus Poribacteria bacterium
GCAAAGAGCGTTACAATCAGATATTAGCGAAGAGGCGTGGGGAGCGTTGTATCGGACGGAGAGTCTGCCGTTTGCGAAGCCTGAGACTGGCAAGATTGCGCTGAAAGTCATCAACCATTATGGCGATGAAGTGCTGAAAGAATATAAGGTGTAGCATTTCGATACTAAAGTTTCGTAACATCAAAACCTTACATGAGGAGGCTATCAACATGTACAAAACAGAGACTCCACTTTTCACAGCAGGGACCGAAGGGTACCACACCTTCCGAATTCCCGCGCTTATCCGATCCAATGAAGGAACGTTATTAGCCTTCTGTGAAGGGAGGCGGCACGGTGGTGGTGACTCAGGCGATATTGATATTGTGCTGAAACGGAGTTTTGACAACGGCGAGAGTTGGCAACCGATGCAAGTCGCTGTCTCTACAGGAACAGATACGGATGGCAACCCTGCCCCCGTGGTTGATCGCGATACAGGCACAATTTGGCTTGCTTTTTGTAAAAATCTTGCTGACGGCGCGGAAGGGAAAATTGTTGCCGGAGAAGCACCACGTACCGTCTGGGTAACCGCCAGCAAGGACGACGGCGAAACGTGGGCGGAACCGAAAGAAATCACAGCCACAACGAAAAACGAAGACTGGACATGGTATGCAACCGGTCCCTGCCACGGGATTCAACTCACAAGTGGTAGATTGGTCATTCCGTGTGACCATGTGCTTGGAAACAATCGGAACTATGCTGAATACGGTTACTCACACCTGATTGTCAGTGACGATCGCGGTGAAACATGGCAGATCGGTGGCAAGGCACAACCGGGGACCAATGAATCGGTTGTCGTTGAGACAGTGGACGGTGGGCTCTATTTTAACTGTCGGAACTATGTCGCACCGAAACGACGTGCTTATGCGCGGAGCAGTGACGGCGGTGATACGTTCGCGGCATTCGGTTATGAAGAAGATCTCGTCGAACCGATCTGTCAGGCGAGTCTCGTCCGATATACAGATGCCTTTCAACACGACAAGAACCGTATCTTGTTCTCCAATCCTGCCAGTGAGAGTCGCGAGCGGATGACGATTCGTATCAGTTATGACGAGTGTCACAGTTGGAGCAGTGGTAAAGTCTTGCATGCGGGGCCTGCGGCGTACTCAGATCTCTGTATTGCTGCAGACATGAATATCTGCTGTCTCTATGAGCGTGGCGAGAACAGTGCGTATGAAACGTTGTCGTTCGCGAAGTTTGACTTGGCATGGCTGACAGATGGCGAAGATACCTTGGCGTGATGCGATCTTGATTCGAAATAGAAAGCGTGGAAGGATAGAAGAAACTCTCCTTCCGCCTTCTTACCCGTAAATTCGCCAATTTTTTATCAGAATCTCACATCAGCCATTTGATTTGAAAGCAGTAGTATTTCGTGCTAAAATATAGGACAATAAAACCGAGAGTCTATATTGAGTTAACCGTTATTAGGTAGTGTTTACATTTTGGCTCCGGATCCAGTCATAGCAAGGCTTCCATAGTTCTGCAAGGTACATTCACCTAAGGTAACATTCGATCTATAGACGCAAATTCTGGTAGTTACTGACTTCCCGGCGATTTTGATGATAAAATGTAAACACAACGTAGATAAGCAGTTTGTAGGGGCTGGATAACCCAATCCCTACAAACCGTTAACGGGGAACTACTCTGCGATGCAGTAGAGATGCTGCATGCCACGGAGGTACAACTCCGAACCCACAATCGCAGGCGAGGCGTTAAAACTGTCGTCAAGCTTGTTTTCTGCTAAGACCTTGAATTGGGATCCGTATTGGATAACGTTGGTTGTGCCGTTTCGGCCAGCGATATAAATCCGATCCGCCGCACCGACAATTGAAGCGTAAACATTAGAGACCCCTTGCAACCGCTCAGGTCCGTAGAGCGATACACCCGTGATATTAAAGGCAGAGAGGATACCATCGTTACTTTTCAAGAAATAGATCGTATCCTTATAGAGTAGCGGTGATGGCACATAAGGTGTATTGCGATTATGGCGCCAGACAATCGCTTCAGATTCGGTAATATCACCGGTGGCCTCTGTGAGGTGAATCGCCTGTAAGTCGCTGCCTCGAAAACCGCTCATGAGATAAACGTACTCACCAGCAGCAACGGGTGAAGGGATGCTGTTCGCAGTCAAACCATCACCGTCCCATACGAGTTCGCCGGTTGCCAAATCGTAACTACGGACACGATTTGTGCCTGTGGTAATCACTTGTGCTTTTCCGTTGTGCTCAACGATAATAGGCGAGAACCAAGTTGTCCGTTCATCTCGGGCAGTTTTCCAGAGCACATCACCTGTCCGCTTATCGAGAGCAGTGATGAAGGAATCACCCTCGTGGTCCTGCACAATAACGAGCGTATCACCGTAGAGAGCAGGGGAACTCCCCTCGCCAAATGTATTTCTTTTGAACATCTCTCCGATGTGTTTTTCCCATTTTACATTCCCCATCATATCGACGCAGTAGAGTCCGCGTGAACCGAAATAGGCGTAGACATATTCGCCATCGGTAACCGGCGAATTAGAAGCGAAAGTCGCATCTTGATGAGTGCCCTCGTGCGGCGTGCTTTCCTTAAGTGTCTTTTGCCAGAGGATGTCTCCGTTGCTGCGGTTGAGCGCGATCAGATCAAACTTATACGTGTTTGTTGGCCCACCGCGTCCGCGCCTCTCTTGGAAGAAGCCACCGAATGGATTATCGGCATCTGCTTTCTGTTCGGGGTCTGCTTTGGGTGCTTCGCCCTTGATCGCGGTCTGGATGAAGATTTTATCTTCCCAGATGATCGGCGCGGCGTGTCCTGTACCGGGGATAGCCACTTTCCAGCGGATGTTCTCGTCTTCGCTCCATGTCGTAGGCGGGTTCGCGCCAATCGCAGCCCCTGTTCCATGGGGGCCGCGCCAGTGATGCCAGTTTTTTTCAAAACCGGCTGGCTGTGACGCAATCGCCACTATTACTGCCAAAACAAAGATACAAATTGTCAAAGTTGCGATTCTTTTCATCTTCAATTCCTTTCATTTTTATTTTAATGGTACGGAGTTTTAGTGCCCTACGGAAAAAGGGCGTATACGTCTAATTGACATACTCCCCACGCTAAAGCCTGGAGATTCTGAGAACCCTACACTTTAGCGGGAGGTTGGTCTCCTGTGCAAAACTATGCATCTATACAAATTTAACTTAAAATATCCTCAATGACCAAAGGTTGTGTCAATTCGTGGTTTGCGGCTTCGAGTTTCTCACGACTGGAAACAGCACAGACCGAGGCTTTATCCGTGTTTTCTTCTAAAAGTTGAAGGAGCGCGCGTTTAACTTCACCCGGTGTTGCCCGGCGGAGTTGTGTATAGCGTTCCTCACGCATCTCACGCGTTCGTCCAGTGAGGTGCTGACTGAGCGCACTGCTTGCGGCGTGACTCGGACGAATCGGTCTTTCAGCGTCCTTCGCCGTAGCGATAATCGCGCGGTCTATATCTATCTGTGTCCATTTCACAGTTTTTACATAATCGACAGTCTGTTCAAAAACGTTAATCGTACGAGCGACATGTGGATCGCGGAACGAAGATTGGCACAGCACCGCATCGGAGGGACTATAGGTGAACCTTGCCCCGTAAGCGTTGCCTTTAAAACGGATTTCACTGAGTATGTAATCGAGCCGAACAAGATGCGCACCGATCGTCAACAGTGTTGAATCCGGATGTGAATAGTGTGGTGCCGGCATCACATGCGCGCAATGTGCAATCTGAATGGGTCCGGCTAACCCTTCCCTCGGTGGCATCTCAAATTGCTCAAACACAATCGGATCTGAAGGTATCGGTTCATCCCGCATCGCTTCGAGCCAGTGCCCGAGTTTGACTCGCGTCTCTTCAAAAGCCGCGTCCGAACCGGTAAAACTGGCGGTGACACGTCCTCGTGTTAGCAGGAAATCGCGAACCTCTTCTATATGACCCATAAGATCAGTGTTAAGTTCGTCAAAACTGTTGAGGAGCGTTTCACTGGTGCGGAGCTGTGGCAATCCGTAGATGATCTCAGCAAGATGCGCGTTCGGCGAGAGCCCACGTGAAGCATGGTGAACCGCTGTGCTTGAGCCATCATGAATCATCTCTGTCTGATATTCTGCAACGGCTTGAACCAGCACGTCCCGTAGGCGTTCCGTGTCGCGCGGGTTCACAGCGAAAAGCAGGTCATGCATCACATCCAGTGCAGCGTCCATTGTACCGTCAAGTGCTCTAAGATGGAAGGACAGCCCCCGCAAAGAACGGTTCCCGTCACGCGCGTGTGTGGAAAACCCCGGTGAACACCCGATCCCGCCGGTGACAGCCGATTTTCGAAGTGCCATCTCTTCATAGTTCATATCCGCGGCACCGAGTTTGCCAATAGCGTCAGCGTATCTCGGCAGATAACGCCAGAGATGTTGTGGAAGCCCTTGTAGATCGAAATTCAGGACAAGATAGTTAACGCCGTTAGCAAAGACATCGTTCCGTAATATGTCCTGTCCACCGATGTTTTCGACCGTTGTGGGAATATGCTTCGGCTTTTCGGGAAGATCGCTGACTTGGAGCTGTGGCAATTTCGCGAGTGCTTCCGGCGAATTCGGTACACCGTTGAGACGTTCGAGTTCAGCAGCATCCGCAGCGATTTTCTGGACCTCTGCATCCGTTAACCGTGCCCGCGTCTCCTTCATCCGTTCAGCAAGTTCAGCATCCATTTTGGGCTGCATGTCTCTATCAGGAGAAAGGACATTCGTCAAGCGGTGCGGGTTTTCTATAAACTTCTCACGGATCAGGCTGTTGAAAATTGACGGATTTTTCAGCCACTGCTCACGGACATCAGTGAGACTTTTTCCCATTTTTAGGAAGGTATCCGGATCGCTTTCGTATATCCAACCTTCAATGACGCGGTAGAGCATACGGAGCGGGAACATTGATGCGACTTCTTGATAGTGATAAGTCGCTTGCTGGAACGCCGCTTCCACTTTCGCGCTATCAATCTCCGAATCCGCAACCTGTGTTAAGGTATCGGTGACGAGTTGTGTAAACGCTTCGACGCGATCGGCTTCACTCCCTTTGAGAGCGACGTAAAAAGTGGCCGCAGGTCCAATAGAACTGGCACCAGAGTAGACAATATCGGCACCAAGTTTCGCATCAATAATCGCCTTACGGAGCGGTGCGGCTTCATTACCGAGCAGAATAAGACTCAAAATCCGAGCGCAGACCACCTCTTCTGGATCGGTCGCGTCTCCGATGATCCAACTGAGCATAAGGTATGTCTTTTCTGCCAGCGGTTCATCTGCACCAACAGGATAGGTATCCGTTACAATCCGCGGGGCATCCCATTTCGGTTGGTGTGTGACCGCTGGTCGCAATGGTCGCAATGCAGCACTTGTCGCATTCTTTGGGATTTTATCCAATTTATCCGCAAGGAAAACGAGATAATCGCGCGTTGGAATATCACCGTAAAGAATGAAATAGCCGTTGCTGGGATGATAATAGGTCTCATGGAACGCTTTGAGCTGCGCGTACGTCAAATCCGGTATCGCAGCGGGATCACCGCCGGATTCGCAGGCGTAAAGCGTATCGGGAAGGAGGCGATTCAACATGGAGCGATATAACCGCGCCTCCGGGTCCGAGAACGCACCTTTCATCTCATTGTAGACGATCCCTGTGATTTTCAGATCGCCAGTCGGATCCGCAGGATCCGCGGGCGCGAGATGATGTCCCTCACGCCTAAAGGTGTTTTCCGTCAGTAGCGGATGAAAAACCGCATCAAAGTAGACCTCCGCCAGGTTGAAAAGGTCTTTTTTGACGTTGCTCGATACCGGATAGCAGGTGAAATCGGAACTTGTCATGGCGTTGATAAACGTCGCCATGCTCATTTTAATCATTTCAAAAAACGGTTCTTTGACTGGAAATTTCTGTGAACCCGCTAAGACGGCGTGTTCAAGAATATGTGGTACGCCGGTATCGTCTGAGGGAGGGGTCGGAAAATTAATAGAAAAGAGGTTTTCAGTATCCTCTGTATAGAGGTGTAGGAGTCTGGCACCGCTGTGTTGATGCATCAGTTCGATCGTCACAGCGCGGAGTTCGTCGATAGGTGTGACGGCTTTGACTTCAAAACCGTGGAGTTGATCGCCGGGGGTTAAGTCTACTTCCGGCATCCGAATTGCTTCCAATATTTTGCCTCCATAGCTGGTTTCTATTCTTCGTTTTTTTCTAAGCTTGCGCATATGAGTTCTTTATCATTTCTTGCAAAGACGTGTTTATAGGCGAATGCGGGATGCGCCCAGGTAACGCCGCCTCTCTGATTCAATTGGTCGCGCGTCGGTTCAATTAATTTCGCGCGACTGATAATATTAAGTCCATCTGGCGAGAGTTCTGTGATAAGCAGTTCGCCACGCTCGTTGAACATCCAAACCCTGTTTGCTGATGATGCCGGGTGTTTGATTAATTGGATGGTGCTCCAACGTGCGATCGGGACTGCAGAAAGGTCTTCCCAGATCCGCTCCCCATTTCGGGCGTCAATACAGCGGAGTTCACCGTAACTGTCTACACCGTAAATGTAATCTCCGAAGCGCACAGGGGTCGTCATCGTGGTCTGAATGGCTTCAGTGTTCCGCTCATCTTTGCCCACACGGTGCCATCCGAGTTCGACGGCTACTTCATCCGGCAATAACTTCAGAAGAAGTGCCCCTTCATAGAAATTCGTAAAAAACAATTCGTTCTCATGAACAATCGGCGTCGCGATACCGATTTCCCAGCGAGTCGCAGGAAACGGGTAAAGCCAATGTACCGCCCCCGTTTCTGGGTCAAGCGCAGCAATGTTATTTCCTGTCCAACAGATTAAAACCCGTTGACCTGCATGTGTAACGATAATTGGTGCCGAATAGGAAGCACTATCGTCTACCGCTTTCCATTTTTCCGCACCGGTTTTCCGGTCGAAAGCAACGATACAAGCATCCGGATCGCCACCGATTTGAACAATAAGGTTCTCCGCTTCAACAATAGGGGCACTTGCGATCCCCCAAATCGGCATGCTAATATTATACTCGGTATTGAGGTCCCTTTTCCATACGACATCACCCGTAGCAGCATCGAAACAGTGCAGATGTCCCATCGCGCCTAAAGCGTAAGCGAGGCCATCATGAATGGTGACAGTTGCACGGGGGCCTACCGGATATTCGATTTTGTAAACAGCATCGTAGGTGTAAGACCAGATTTGCTCACCTGTCTCCCAATCGAAGCAGTGGACGCGTTCAACCTGTTTCGGCTTTGTGAGTCGATCAGTGACGTATACACGCCCGTCTGCCACAGTGGGGCCGCTGTAACCGCTGCTGATAGGCACACGCCAACGAATTGGGATCTGTTCGCCTTCAAATTTCTCGATGATGCCGGACTCTTTCCAGACCCCATCTCGGTTTTCACCGCGCCATTGTGACCAGTCATTTGCAGTCGCGAAGCCGACGATACCAAGCAGTACGACAAGTAGATAGATAAGTTGTTTCATAAGTCTCGTGTATAACTCCTCAACCAGAAAACCATCTGCTGATAGATAGTTTTGCTGTCTCTGTATTCAGTTTTTAACCTTGTTAATTCAGCGTGCGGTCCGTTGATTCGGCTCTGCTTCAGTGCTGGCGAATTGCGGTGCGTATCGCCTTGATATGTGATTTCCACAAGTGGTTTTAGGTGTGAAACAGCAGCACCGATACCTAACAGATATTCCCAAATAAGTCGAGTTGCACACGTGCTGTTCCTATCCTGAAAGGCAGGCGGTTTATGATCGAATCGGTAATTTTCTGTGCAGTACGCATTCCCAACGTCCACGGCGCAGTCTGCGTGCCGCATGAGATTTTCTGGTACTTTGCGACTCACAAACAAGACTTCGGAGCGGTCTTTTTGAAAGAGGAAATCTTGAGCGAGCCATGCACTAACGATAGCATCTAAATCTGGGTTTGCGTGTGTGATAATCCGTTTCAAAGTGCTGTCTCTGCTTACCTACTTATATAGTAAAGCCCATCATGATTGAAACACATCCTATCGAAACGAGGGCCCTCTGATTCCCCCCTGATAAGGGGGGGAGGGGGGTTGTCTTCCTAAAAGTGCGCATTTATTTTCGGATTTTACTATATGGAATCTGTAGAACTCTGTCAAGCATGTCATCCAAATTTTATTACTCAAGAAAGTATAGCACAGTATACCAATAGATGTCAAACAATTGACGTTTTCAAATTCATTCAAAAAGACAACGCAGACGCTGCCGGAAAAGCCATCAGCAGTACACATTTCATTTCTATTCCAAATTAAACTTGCTACAAACACCCCCTATCAGCCTTAAGCCTCGGTATTTTATCTAGAAAATTTGCTTCAGACGAATGGGTTTCTGCCGACCAAGTACTGGAAACTATTTCACTTCAGAGTCAACAAAAAAAAATAATTGCAAATAGATCCATTCCGTGATATACTATAAAAAATGGCCACAAACTGCCACATATCATTAAGGGAGGAATGAAGAACATGGGTATAGGCGGAATGGAAGTCTTTATGATTCTTGTGATCGCGCTTGTCATTTTCGGACCCAAAAAGTTACCGGAAATGGGACGTTCGCTCGGAAAAGCTATCCGAGAATTTAAAAGTGCTGGCACTGAACTCCAAGATGAACTCACAAAGGCAGTAGATGAAATCGATAGGGACACAGAACCGAACATCAAACCTCCGAAGACCTCTTAATCGGTAACACACGAGCGACCTGCACTATGATGGAATCTAACGAATCTACAGAATCAACCGATGTCGCAATGACCTTCTGGGAGCATCTCGAAGAACTCCGGAGGCGAATTATCATCTCTGCTATCGCAATCGGTGTTTTTACGATCTTAAGTTTATCCTTTAGCAAACCCATTGAAAAGGTAATTATGTTCCCACTCGGAACCTCTATGAACACGTTGATCGCAAACGCCATTGACGCTACCATCGGTGCTGAAGGATCAATATGGGGTTTTTTCGCAATTACCATGCGTGCCGGGACCTCCAATGTCAACGCGGAACTCATGAAAGTCGGCCCCGTGGAGGCTATCATGGCGTTCTTGAAATTAGGGATTACCACCGGCATTTTGCTTGCACTCCCCATAATCATTTATCAGGTCTGGGCGTTCGTTTTTCCAGCATTGAGCCGTCAGGAACGCCGATTCGCGCTACCGCTCTTTCTAATCATCATCATATTCTTCATCCTGGGGGCCACCTTCGCCTATTTTATTGTCACCCCCGTCGTACTACAGTTCTCCGCAGAACTGTTTCCTGATATGCCGAATAGATGGGATTTAAAACTTTATATCAACTTCATAACACAGTTAATCTTAGGGTTTGGCCTCGCCTTTGAATTACCGATTGTGATGGCATTTTTGTCCCGGATCGGAATCATTAACGCACGCGGTTTCCGTGAAAAACAGAGCTATGCTCTATTAGGTATCTGTGTTATGTCGGCACTATTGACACCTGCGGATCCCACCTCAATGCTACTGATGGCGATCCCGCTCTTCGTTTTGTATCAACTCGGCATTTTCTTTGCCTACCTCGTCGAAAAGGAGTCAGAAGCGTATGTCTAACGAGTCTTTAAGACAGCAGCTCGCATTGCTCTATCAACTGCAAGAACGCGACTCGGAACTGTTGTCAATCCATCAAAAACTTCAAGATATCCCACGCCAGATTGCACAGTTAGAGGCGGGGGTTACCAAGTATGCAGAAGAGGTCAATGTGAAATCGGCAGAACTCGCGGAGGTCGAAAAACAACAACGCGCCAAAAACGCCGAACTCGAAATGAACGCAGAGCAACGCGAAAAATATAAAAACGAACAACGATCCGTTACATCCAATGAGGCTTACACCGCCTTGGAACGACAGATCGAGTTCTTAGACGACAAAGACGCAGAGGCTGAAGACATTATCCTAAACCTCATGGAAGATAACGACCGTTTGAAAGCAGAATTAGAAGAACTTGAAGCCAAGGCGAAGGAAAAAAAAGAAAACGCCGATACAGATACCCAACAACTCCAACAGGGACTGCGTACATTGGCAGCAGAACGCGATGAAAAAATGAAAGCACGAAAAGCGTTCCTCCCCCAAATTGATAAAATCCGCAGAGACGAATACCATCGATGGATGAAGGCGCAACTCGCAAGCCAAACCGGCGCAGCACGAGCGAAAGCAGGATTCATCGCACTCGGCAAAGACGGCACCTGCAGCACCTGCCAGATCGCTATTCAACCCCAAACGCTCAAGGAAGCACAGAAATATGAGAAACCTGTTTACTGCTCAAGTTGTAAACGCCTCCTTTACGTCGAACCGGCTACACCCGACATCCCGTTCCCGTAGAGAAAATAGGTATGCCCTGACGAGATCCCTAACCTTTTAACAGGAGACAATAGGAGAAACCGACAACCGATGCCCTTTTTTGTTATAGATGAACAGCCAGAAAAAGAGATTTTCGACGGTGCCAGCATCCGTACCCTTCACGGCGAAAAACTGATGATGTCCTTCGTCAATCTGAAACCGCATAGCATCGTCGCTGAACACAGCCATCCCCACGAACAGATGGGAATGGTACTCGAAGGAACATTTGAACTCACCATTGATGGAGAGGCCCGAACCCTTAAAAAAGGGGATGCATACCTCATCCCGTCCAACGTCCAGCACAGTGCGAAAGCCTTTGATAAACCCGCCGTCGCACTTGACATCTTTAGCCCACCGAGAGAAGATTACAAACAGTGAAAATCTATCACCCCATTCAGGAAATTCAGGCATCCGGCATCGCCACTGCTGGGATTAGTCTACGACACGGGGGTGTCAGCCAAGCACCTTATGCATCCCTAAACCTTGGCGAGCACGTCAATGACGACCCAAACGCAGTAAAGAAAAATAGAAAGATCCTCTTTCAAGAGACCGGCTTGACAAATCTACATTACTGTCGTCAAATTCACAGTGCTTTTGTCGTTCATGTCAACAACGAAGCACGGCCAGTCGCGGCGCACGCCCCTGAAGCAGATGCGCTTGTTACTGCACAGCGTGACGTAGCATTGGGTATTTTCACCGCCGACTGCATCCCAATTTTCGTCTTAGATGTTGAAACACCCGCGATCGGTATTGCCCATGCAGGATGGCGCGGCACATTTGCACGAATAGCCGTGAACACCATCACACAAATGGGAACACATTTCGGAACGCGCCCCAACAATTGCCAAATTCATTTAGGACCCGCCATCCAAAAATGTTGTTATACCGTCAGCACAGAACTGATGACCCAATTCACAGCAGAATTCGGCAGCACCGTCGCCAACGGCACAAACCTCAGTTTACAAACCGCTAATGTCAACCAACTCCTCGAAATAGGTGTGCCACCAGATGCCATCTCCGTGTCTGAATTCTGTACAGCCTGCCGCACCGATCTATTTTATTCACATCGCGCCGAAAACGGACAGACAGGCAGGATGCTCTCATTCATCAGACGCAACGCAAAAAACTAACCCTTTCGATATACCCACACCTATCAGCAACTGTTGAACGATAGCCAATTACCAAAAATTGGTAACCATTCACCTGGCAACCGGAAAATTTGCATTCCCCAGAAAAATATGGTATCATAAAAAAATAACGTAAGCTTATAGTAGATTTTAACGTGAGTGTGATAAAGACTGAAAG
>RKRO01000231.1 GCA_007571355.1 Candidatus Poribacteria bacterium
GCATTGGATTATTGACCCGATTGCTGAACTGCTTGACCTTGCTGATATGGAAAGCATCATCGCTGATTTTGGAAAGGAAGGCAGAGAAGCGGGCCCAATTATCCATTTCTATGAAGACTTTCTTGAGGACTACGATCCAGAAATTCGAAAAAAGAACGGGGTCTATTATACGCCTGAACCAATTGTCTCCTATATTGTTCGGAGCGTTGATGCAGTATTAAGCAGCCGGTTTAACTTGTCCGATGGGCTTGCACACACAGGCACAGTTGATGTCAACGGGACGCAGCTGCCAAAGGTGCATATTCTCGATCCAGCCGCGGGTACTGGAACTTTCCTCCGATCGGTGATTTCACAAATACATCACACTATCATGACCAGTGGAGTGGCTGGTGCGTGGCAAGAATACGTGCCACAGCATCTCTTGCCGCGTCTTCACGGATTTGAACGCATGGTTGCACCTTACGCAATGTGCCATCTGACCCTCACTTACCAACTTGCAGAACTCGGATACTCTTTGAAAGCCGATGAACGGCTTAATGTTTACCTTACAGATACGCTTGAGGCAGGGGATCGTCAAGCAGGGCTGCCTATCTTCATAGATGAAATCGCCAAAGAAGCCGAATCCGCTGTTAATGTCAAACGGGATCTACCCGTCATGGTGATCGTCAAAAATCCACCCTATGCGGGTAAATCAGAGAACAACGGTGAATGGATCACAAATCTTTTACGTGGTCTTGATGGGGATATGCTAACAGAGAGTTACTTTGAGGTGGATGGGAAATCACTTGACGAGACTACCCAAAGATGGTTAAGCGATGATTATGTTAAGTTTATCCGATTTGCCCAATGGCGTATTGCCCAGACCGGATACGGAGTCCTCGCTTTTATTTCTAACCACGGTTATCTCAAGAACCATACGTTTCGCGGCATGCGCCAAAGCCTCATGAAAACCTTTGATACTATCTATATTCTCGATTTACACGGAAATAAACGAACGAATGAGCAACCGCCTGATGGAGGTCCAGATGAAAACGTTTTTAAAATCAAGCAGGGAGTTGCTGTCGGTATTTTTGTCAAACATGCCTCCGAAAAACTAAATCCCACACGTGTTTGGCACGCGGAGTTATGGGGAAACCGCAATGAGAAATACAGTTGGCTTGCGTCAAACACCATTGACACAACTCCATGGAAGGAACTAACGCCAATATCCCCCAATTATCTCCTTGTTCCACACAGCGAAAACGTAATTGAAGAGTATGAGCGTTATTGGAAAATCACTGATATTTTTCCAGTGAACAGTGGGGGTGCTCTTACAAAACGAGACAAAATGGTAATAGATTTTGAACCGGAACCTATACTTGAACGGGTAAATTACTTCCGAAATTCGACAGAATCCAATGAGAAACTATGTGAGCAATTGCCGATTCGCCTGATTGGTGAATGGAATATTAACAAAGCGCGAGAATCGCTTCGCAAAGAACCGGATATTGAAAAGTACATTCAGCCAATTTTACATTTCCCATTTGATGAACGATTCATTTTCTATTCTGATGACTTAGTTGCTAGGCCTGGGAAAACCGTGATAAAGCATCTTCTTGGTGGCGAGAATGTAGCAATGTGTGTAGGCAGGGCCGGGCAAGCAGTAGGGGATGCTATATGGAATCTTGTGTCTATTTCAAAAACAATAACGGATTTAAATGTCTTTCGGCGCGGAGGAACGACTGTCTTTCCACTCTATCGTTATACAGATCAGGGAAACCATAGATTCCATAACCTGTCACAACCATTTGTGCAAACAGTATGTCAACATCTCAATCATGAGATTGATGCTGATGTCGAACTCCATTTCATTCCGGATGGAAAAGGAGATTTGCAAACAACTATTGGACCTGCGGATATCTTCCACTATATCTATGCAATCTTGCATGCTCCAGAATATCGACAGCGGTATGCCGATCAACTCAAGATTGATTTCCCGCGTATCCCGTTGACAACCAATCTCACACTGTTTCAACAACTGGTATCGTTAGGTGAACAACTGGCAGAGGTACACCTACTTCAGAGTGAAAATACCAGTTTCTTGCCAGAATTCCCAAAGGAGGGTAACTCAGAAGTTGAGACAGTCCGTTGGTCGGAGGTAGACCAGCACGTTTGGATTAACACAACCCAGTATTTTGCACCTGTCCGGCGAGAAGTTTGGGAATTTCGTGTAGGTGGACACTGTCCAGCACAAAAGTGGCTTATTGACCGGAAATCGAGAATTTTGACCTTCGATGACATTCAACACTACCGACGTATCTGCGGTGCTCTTGACAAAACTGTGAAAATTATGGGAGATATTGACAATACGATTGCTGAACATGGGGGTTGGCCCCTTGAAAACAAGGTATAATTGCAGCAACAGAACACCTATGGCACCACTACGTAAGCTTGATCCGCTTTCACGATTCTTTATGAAACTTTATCGCGGTAAGCACTATGAAGCCTCTCCGCACACACCACTACGCTTACCGTTGAGCGAATGTCGTGTCGCGCTCATTACAACTGCAGGCTTTTTTCTTGATGGGCAGAAACCCTTTGAAGGTGGAGATTGTTCGTACCGCGAGATCCCGAACGCCATTGAGACACAAGCACTCATAAACGGACACAAAAGTGCCGCTTACGATGAACGCGGTCTTGAAACCGATCCGAACCTCGCGTTTCCGCTCGATAGATTCAAGGAACTGGAGACCGAAGGTAAAATCGGATCCCTAAACCATAGACATTTCAGTTTCATGGGATCCATCACAAAACCGGACGCGCTGATCACACAATCCGCGCCTGATGTCGGACATAAGCTTAAAACGGACGGCGTAGATGTCGCGTTCCTAACCCCTGTCTGACCGATGTGCAATCAATCCGTCGGATTGATACAACGTGCCGTTGAAGCCGCAGGAATCTCTACCGTTTCAATCACGCTTATAGCAGATATTACGAAGAAGGTGAAACCCCCGCGCGCCTTAGCGGTACCGTACGGTTTCGGACATCCCCTCGGCGAACCGGACAACCCAGAGTTGCAACACGCAATCATCACTGAAGCACTTGCACTTTTAGAGGATAAAACACCGCTGCCTATCATAAAAATAAGCTCAGTGTAAAATTGCAAGGTATTCTTGTCGCATAAACTGTGAGTTTCCTTGTTTTTGTCCAATAGACATTATAATGATTTATTTGTAATTTTATCTGGTCTATGGTAACCTGAGAAAAAACGCGTTATAAGAGATCCACGGATGATCCGTTATGAAGTTCTTAAGGCTAGGTAGTGTTTACGTTTTTTTTAGCAGTGCTAAGTATAGCTGCGAAATAGACGCAGCCGAGGTATCGGACAGCGTATTTATCATCGCGCGTGGCAACCCGCCGATATTGTTTCAAGCGGTGAAAAAAAC
>RKRO01000049.1 GCA_007571355.1 Candidatus Poribacteria bacterium
ATGGTAAGCTCCATCTCCTACGACCTCCGCCCCGATGATGGGCTGGTCGTTCGTGTGGATGTTTCGATGAGTTGATGCGGCCGCTGTTGCGGCCACGCAAGACGATGAAATGGCTGCTGCCTGGGATAATCTGAGCAGGAGCGAGACCTATTTCGGACCAGGCAATGCGGCGGGTTGATCCCTGTCGAGTTCCGCCATAAGCTTCCGTTGGCCGGTTCACCTCGATGGTGACGTTGACGTGCCGCTGGTTTAGCGGTCCGGCACGAACGGCTGTCCGAGGCATGCGGGCGTATTCCTTCTAGTGAGGAGCCGGTTGCCCGAGATTATCACCAGGGCGGCGATCGTGGCCAGGTAGGGCAGCGCGGACAGGAGCTGCGGCGGAATGCCGATGCCCGCGCCCTGTGCATACAGCCCCATGATCCACACCGTGCCGAACAGGTAGGCGCCGGCCGCAACGCGGCGCGGCGTCCAGGTGGAGAACACCACGTGCTTTTTGGCAATCTTGTTGAATATGACCCAGCGTTATTGGAATATGCTGTGCATCCAAAACTCGTGCCATTGGTTGAAGAAGTGGTTGGCGGGGCAGTGCGTCTTGAGGAGACCGAGGCGATCATTAATAGTCGTAACCCAGAGGCAGAGTTAGGCGAGCTCCACAAATGCCGCTATAATCCAACAGGTTTCCACCGTGGCACGCAACACGGGTGGGGAACTTACATAGAACAGAACAAGTTCCACTGCATCTTCGTCAAGACACTCGCCTACCTCACTGATGTCGGTCCCGACGATGGTGGCACGTGCGTCATACCCGGCAGCCACCGATTGACATGGAATCAGGGTGAGATGATTGAAGCCGCACTCTCCGATGACAAACTCATCTACCAAGTCGAAGCCTCCGCCGGTTCGGTATTGCTTTTTGCTGAGGCGTTGATCCACAGCACGACTGCTATCCGTAGCGACAACGAGCGCGTCATCCTCATCTCCGGCTACACACCCCCGATGCTCCGCGAATGGCCCGGTAACGAAGTCAGTCCGGAATTTATTGAGACATTACCGGAAGACATCCGTCCACTCATCTCAGGCAGTGCCAGTTGGCACTGGAAACGGCGGTATTAAATCGCAAATTTGAGAGGAAAAATGAGAAGTTTTGGCACCTACGGATATGTGCGTCCTGAGCAGCATTATATTGTTCCGCGTACTACGGAGGTTGCTGATTTCATCAATCGTGTTAAAGCTGGCAGGTACATTGTGCTGTTCGCACCACGTCAGACTGGAAAAACAACCTTTTTCCGATTAGCACTCAATACGCTCACGGTTGAGGATCCCACCTATTTTCCTATACTGTTGGATTTCCAAACACTGCGCACCGCCGCACCTGTCACTTTTTATGAACAGCTCTATTATCAGATTAAGCGGCAAATTGAGAGCATCTTCCAAAAACGGGGCGAGGCACCTTCGGAAGCACTAACACAATTTTTAGCGGACACAACGCTAACCGATCATTTTTCGATGGAAGCCTTTTTTGAAAACCTTCCTGTGATACAAGAACGTCCATCGCTCCTTTAGCAGCAAACTATTTGACCTGACAGGTATTTGATCTACACCTGTCATCGGACGTAGAATGTCAATACTAATGGCACTTAGAACAAGGGTGCTAAATCTACTAACGGATGTGCAGATCCCCTTGATGTGCCTTTCTGTTAAAAATTCTGAATATGGAACGTCTCCATGGATCTGCATACGGATATTTTCTGACCATAGTTATCGGTTCGTGTTCTATTGTAAGGAAAAACTGGCGTGCCTTGACGGACAAACTCCCAATACCCTATATCTCTATAGGTTGCCCATCTCATAAAACAAATTCCTGCCCTATTTGATACCAAATCGAGTGTCCTACCCACTTTGTCCCCCAAAATTACCGTAAAGATATACAAACCCTTCGGTTGCCTATGATATTGATCTATAGGCACGAGTGTCCAAGCGTTCTGTTCTATCTGTGATTCCCTGCGTATTTGGGAGTTCCATGTGCGATATACATGGAAAGATTTTACATCTCCTAAAATATGCCTATCTAAGTCCTCAATTCTAAAATCAAATTTATCGGGGCCTCCGGTATCTATGTCTTGAGTTACCGATAATCCTAGGACTTCTTGGAGATACCTAAAAACGACTCGCTCAGCTACCTTGCCAACATAAATGTGAAACTGCCTTTTATCAAGACTCCCGGGTGTATTGCCATACCCCATACGGTTATAGGTCCTATGGACGGTCTCAAGAGCAAACTGCAACGCTGTATCAGAATCTTCGGGTGTTATCTCAAACCACATAGCGTTAAATCCTCTGAAAAGTTAGACAATAGTGATGGAAGTTATTCGTTGCGTAAGTTGTTGGATACCCATAAATGCCTAATCTCCCTTGTTCCTTACACCAAATCCTTTCTCCTTTCATTTTCCAAAGCCCCGTTTCAACTAACAAGAGACCTAACTGCCAGGCAATCGGAACTAATGCCCCTCGATAATTGAGATTCTGTATAATAATTGTGAGATACCGTTTTGGTTTCAATACCCTATGGACATCGGTAAACAGAGAAACTAACCGCTGTAGATATTCCTCTACGTCCTCTATATTTCCAATATCATCAGAACTGTCACTGTATACAAGAGATTCACCGCGTTCTTGTCTCTTTTTATGGCGCGTATCCTTATTCCCCCCTCTACTTTTATGGAGTGTGTTCCAATAGGGTGGGGATGTGAAAATATAGTGAAATGATTCGGTTGGTAACCGTTCTGTATCTTTAATAACTTCCAGAACGTTTCCAACAAATATTGGATGTGAGGTACGGGTCGCAGCAAACTCAGCAAAATGGCGATTGAGTTCAATCCCCGCAGAACACCTTCCCATTGCCTCTGCAACTTCCATTGTGGTGCCTGATCCCAAAAACGGGTCAAGCACAGATTCACCGGCTTTTGTGAAAAAGCGAAGGTGAACTTCTACCAATTCAGCAGGAAATGTTGCTGGATGTAAGGATATTCTCTCTCTATCACACCCGCTACGGCTAAGTGTAAACCATGACTTTGAAAACTTGATCCATTCTTTACCTGTCAAGTTATTCAGCGTTTTCTTATTCGATTTTTTATTCGGATTAGATGTCTCTGCTGCCTCTTGAGATAAATCCATCCGCATTTGTACCATATTAAGTCCCCTTGTTTGGTAATATCACACGTTCGTTCACAAACTTTGAACGTTCTTGCTCCGATTTTCACGATAATATTTCCTCTTCAGGCCTGCAGCTTGTAGGAGGTGGTAGTAGCGTGGACTATGCATTACATTCGGCTGAAGGATCGGATAAAGCATACGTCGAGGACGCACACGCCTCCGTACACACTAAATGACCCGAATTTAGCCGAAAATGATATACTAT
>RKRO01000018.1 GCA_007571355.1 Candidatus Poribacteria bacterium
AAGCACCATCGACGCGGCACTGCCATTGTGTAGGAATAGCAGTGCTGGTTTCTATCATACCACGAAAGCGGGGTTGGAAACCAGCATGCTTTACACGACAAGGAAAGCATGCCACACTCTCCAACCGATTGGCTTTTCTGGCATTTTTCCAATAACTGACTGAGAGAGAGGAGAATATTATGTTTCGTGAGTTATTGTCGAGTCGTTTGATACAAGTCGGTCTCGTTTTCTTTGTGCTCGTTGTCGGGGGCAGCCTGCTCTATAGTTGGCATGCCGACCGCAAAATGGCAGCCGAGTTGGGTCCGATACCGCAATCGGTGGTGTCGCCGGTCGAAAAGACACCGGAGATAAACACGGTGCCTGTTGATTTTCAAACCGAAGGCTCTGTAGACACGCCCGATGAAAGCACGGACACACCGATGTCCGAGGATCCCTCGACCTCCCTTGTAGACGATGCCGAGAACGTTGGCTTCGCTGATGTTTCTTCCACGCGCATAAACGTGCAGACATCATCAAATCCGCTCTTTGCAGACGGTGTCCCTGAACATCTTCAATGTCCTGAGCACTTGATAGGTGTTTACGCAAGAGGGCTTCGAAGAGAAGAACTCCTTAAGATTTACAATATCCAGCTAGAGGTGATGGCAAACTACAACCCGAACCGTCCACTAGCTGAAGTCTGGCCTCAATTTATTGAGGCAGAGCGGGGTTATCATGCCAACGCCGACCCGATGCAAATGATGCCTGGCACCTCGGCGGGGCGACTGGATTGGTCCGTCCAAATGATTCTCGATTTCCCCGAGGTTCTTGTAATAGTTGAAGAAGACCCAGAGAGATATTCGGATATGCGTATGGTAGGGATCGGCGAATATTCCCCTGACTGGAATCTTCATATTCTCCCCGACGGGCGCCCGTTTCGAACTGCAACGGGTTATTGGTATGAATTTTCACTCACTTCTGAAGATGGGTTGGCAGGAAGGACCCGGGGAATAGGCCATTCTGGCAGGAATGCCCAACTCGTGGAAATTAATCTCAACGAGACCTCTGATGAAGAACTAAAACGCTTGGAGGGTTGGAACTACAACATCAATCCGTATACAACAGGTATTTACAAATAAGGAGCCCCTAAGAAATGAAAAAATTTTCATTCCCATCATGGCAATCGCACTGTGCACCGGTTTACTATTGCAAGTTTTTGCTTGGACAGATAACACATCAAGTAACTATTTGTCCTTGGGTGGTAGTACCGACTCTGGAACTGTGACACTTAGTAATGGAACTCAGTTTACCTCGTCATACGCGTCGGCGGATGCCAATGCGTGGCCCGCAGGCGACGACACAAGTTACAGTGTCTCTGCCACTCTGGGCTGCACCGCTGATACGAATACGAGTTCAATTCCAAGTGATGAGAATTTGAATTATGAAAGTATTTCGCACGATAGCGAAGGCCGTGCCTATAATTACGATTCGTACTCAAACACGGCGGGTGTGATTTCATACAAAGCCCATCCTGTTTCAAGTTATAGAAAACATGCTTGGAATCCATGGTCAGAACAAATAACACGGTCGTTCAGTTCCTCAGAATCTGCTTACCTGTCTTCTACGGAAGATCATTCCGGGATGAGTCCTGCAATGAGTGCCTCTATATCGGGGAGTTCAAACCAATATGTCCAATTAGATATAGAATCATTGTCACTCTCTTCCCCCTAACATGACACTGAAGTTTTATCAGGTCAACTCCGAAGCAACCGTAGGAGTGAGGTGTCGCACCGCTACTACGGTTGCTTGCGTTTCCAGCCGTATTCAAAGCCCGACTGTGCCTCGCGCACAGTCTGTCTATCGTCTCTCGATTGTCAGCAAGAAAGGATATGTTCTCATGAAAAAATGTCTCACGCTTTTTACGATACTGCTGGTGCTTCTGCTAACTTTTTACGCAGGTGAAGCCGATGTAAACCGTGAAAACCATATTTTGCGTACCCCCGAAGGCATGGTACGGATACCCGCTGGCAAGTTCCAGATGGGCAGCGGGTCCGACGAGGCAATGGACAACGAACGTCCTGTTCATACTGTCTACATTGATGCTTTCTATATAGACAAACACGAGGTGACAAATGCACAATACAAGAAGTTTGTAGAGGCGAATCCACAATGGCAGAAAGATTCAATCTTGGACGTTTATCACAATGGTGATTATCTTGCCCTTTGGACGGGGAACGACTATCCCAAAGGTAAAGGCGATCATCCTGTTGTTTTTATCAGTTGGCATGCAGCAATGGCTTACGCCAAATGGGCAGGCAAACGGTTACCAACGGAAGCGGAGTGGGAAAAAGCGGCGCGCGGTGGAAGAATAGGGCAGAAATACCCTTGGGGGAATTCCATTGATGACCGCAAAGCCAATTACGGGGGCAATGTTATGGACACCACCCCCATAGGCAAGTATCCTCCCAATGATTACGGTGTGTATGGCATGGCGGGTAACGTCAAGGAGTGGTGTCTTGATAGACGCGTACATAATTTCTATAGAATTTCGCCAACTCAGAATCCCATCGCTGGCGAAAACGTAATGGATTTGACACAGACAAACGGTTTCCGTGCCTTGCGTGGCAGTGCATGGAATAGTCCTGCCCGTTCCGCGCTGGTCTTTCATCGCTTTCACTGGGTACCTTCGGGCGCGTTCAGTCATACCGGTTTCCGTTGTGTGAAGGATGTATCTCCTTAGTTCTTTGGAACCCCCCCCCGCGATCCTGTGTTTCGGCTCGCGGCGTGCTGTGTTTCCTTCCGACATCCAAAACGACCCAAAATACCTCAAAACAGGGTTTCCAGAAATAGACAGTGGTTTACAACTTCAATTTCAATAAATAGGCTTTGATGCGTTTTTTGAGTATTTTTGAAAATAAATTTGACATTCATATTACAACTGTGGTATATTTAATATTGTTGGTGTGCCAAATGCTCATAAGCATCGGTTGCAAGACCGAAGGCGGGGTGCGATTCCTCGTTTGGCAAATTTTTGAAAAATAAATTTGACATTCACAATTTTCTGTGGTATACTTAATATTGCTTGTGTGCCAAATGCTCAAAATAGGAGCAGCAAACGAGGTGCGATTCCTCCGTTGGCAAATTTTTTGAAAATAAATTTGACATTTATATCAGAGTGTGGTATACTTAAAGACATATCACACGGGGGTGTAGCTCAGTTGGGAGAGCGACTGGTTTGCAACCAGTAGGTCAGCGGTTCAACTCCGCTCATCTCCATCGCCTATAAAATAAATAGGTGTTGTTCTTTGACAATTGTATAGAGAGGGTAAATCGGTAGAAAGATATTACTTATCAAGCTACTAAGGGCTTACGGTGGATGCCTTGGTGCCAGGAGACGATGAAGGGCGTGACAGGCTGCGATAAGCTTCGGGGAGCCGCTTAA
>RKRO01000238.1 GCA_007571355.1 Candidatus Poribacteria bacterium
GTTAAATTCGGACATTAACAATGAAGGTTCGAAAAGTCACCAAATTAGGACGCGCAAAGCAATGCCTTCAAAGGGACTGTGGAGAACACTACAGACGAAACTTTGAAGCAGGTTCGAGTTAAAGACCACTTGTCAAACGGGAAAGCACTCGGACCGACAGCTCCAACAGACCTTGACTCCGGTGAAAAAATAGAGATCCAGTTCCTTGCAGAAAGCACGGACTTTGAAGGATGGATTACGCATCCTGAAGTAGGAGAGGGTGAACATAGCAGTGGTGGAGAATACGGCGAACAAAACTCAGAACATGATGCGAGCATGGTAAAGAAGGCGAGAATGAACATGATAAAGAGGATGAACATGAACACAACTAAAGAAATTTTAACTCATATCTGTCTATTTGTGATACTGTTACTGTTCGGGTTCGTGACATTCACATACAGCGAGAAACTTCCCGAAAATATCCTCAACAACGGTGATTTCGATCTGCACCTTCAGGGATGGCACCATTGGACACACGAAAGTGCCAACGCGCTCTTTCAAACCGAAGGTAAAAAAGCGGAACCTATCGTCGGTAAGAACGTCGCTTATATCAAAATCAATAAAGTAGGCAACGCCTTGGGACATATACAACTTTATCAACAACCCTTCACATTGCTCGAAGGCACCATTTATACTTACAGCTTGTGGGCAAAGAGCGAAAAACCGAGAAACGTCACTATGCGTATTATGCATCAAGGTGTACCGTGGAATGTATATGCTAAAAGATCAATTGGGTTGTCTGAAGAATGGAAAGTGTTTTTCATCACCTTTGAAATGCCAGTCGATGACGTGAGTTCACGCGCAGGAATCATCATGGGATTAGAAAAAGTTGATGTCTGGATCGATCACGTCCGCCTCTACGAAGGCGAATATGTAAGTGACATTGAGGGGACCGAGCCACACGCAGTTGACCCCTCGGACAAATTAACAACAACTTGGGCAACCCTCAAATCGTTTTAGGAGTAATCAATAAAATGGCAAAATTATACGAACACATTTCACCTAAACTACAGCAATTTATCGAGGACCAGAAAATATTTTTTGTTGCAACCGCAACTGCTGATAGTAGAATTAATCTGTCTCCGAAGGGCATGGATTCCTTGCGCGTCCTCGATCCAACCCGTGTCGCTTGGTTGAACGTGACCGGCAGCGGAAACGAAACCGCTGCACACGTTCAGGAAAATCCACGCATGACGCTTATGTTCACTGCCTTTGAAAGCAACCCCTTAATCCTTCGCCTCTACGGTACCGCAAGAGCTATCCACAAAGACGATCCCGAATGGGAGTTCCTTTTTCCGTTATTCACGCCTCTCCCGGGTGCAAGACAAATCTTTGATCTCACTGTTGACCTCGTACAAACTTCATGTGGAATGGCTGTCCCACTTTACGACTATATCGGGGAGAGAGAGCAGCTAAACGCATGGGCAACCAAGAAGGGCGAAGAAGGCGTAGAAGCATACTGGAAAGAAACCAACCACACCAGCCTTGATGGGAAACCTACCCATTTTGCTTAGAATGCTTATCCTAAAACTTCTTGGCTCATGTAAAGACTGAGTGCTAGTGAACATGTCAAACCCTTATGGTGATTGGCTTCAGACGAAACGATCGCACTTACTTTTACATGAGTGAACTTCTTTTGTTTTCTTGAATTTCCCCGATCTGGTGTATATAATAGATAGTAAATCCCACAAGTCAATTGGGCAAAAAAAATAATAAGCACACACATTACGGTAATAAAATATGAAATTACGGTCTTTTTCCATTATTTTACTTTTTTTGGTAATCTTTCTATCTGTTGCACACGCGTTACCACCGGATCCTGAACTCCAGCATGCGATCCAAACCGCAAGAAAGTTCACGAACCTTAAACCTCGGTACACCCATAGCGAGATCACACAATGCGCGACGGACAGTTTTGTCACCCTTGCCCAAAATTGGCACAACTTACCGGCGATGTATCGTCAGGAACTCAAGCCGATTTTCCTACGTCCTGGACTCCCCGGTAGTTTTTTTGGCGACGTGGAATTGCCTGAGAAATTCAGCACGCCGCACTTTAGGCTTCACTATACGCGCGTCGGCCCTCACGCCCCGCCACTTGAAGATTTTCATCCACGGAACGGTGTCCCTGATTATATAGATCTCTGTGCCGATGCGATGGAACGCGCCTATCGCGTCCAAATTGATCTGATGGGATTCAAGGTTCCCTATATCGACTTTTGGGCGGCACAGAACGGCGGTGATCATAAATATGATGTCTATCTCTTCACATTCCCCGCGCTCGGCATCACAACTGCAGATTGGTTTGAAGGACGCGTCTTATCTACAGCACTGACCGTCGCACCCTACTTCATGATTAATTCACGTATCTACGATTACGTTGGAAAAGCCGAGGGTATCCGCTATCTTCAGACAACCTGCACTCACGAATTCCTGCACGGAGTCCAATTCGGATATAATGCCTATATGCCGATATGGTTCATGGAAGCATCCGCAACTTGGATAGAAGTGATGACCTACGACGGCGGATGGATTGACGATGGCGATACACTGCCCGATCCAGATGAACCCAACGAAGTTGATGCCTATGACCTTTATACCCATCAACTTCGTCGGTGGTTTCTCATACCGGATATCTCTCTTGAAAGTCGCATCGGTGACCATGAATACGGTTCTGTTATTTGGGCATTGTATATGGCGGAACGATTCGGGTACGATATTATTCGGCAATTTTACGGAAATACCACCGATGGAAGTTACCGAGAAATGGGGAACTTCTACGATGTTTTTACGAATAATGGTACCACCCTTGCTGAGGCGTTCAAAACCTTCACAGTGTGGAATTATTTTACCAAAAACCGCGCGAATACAGCAACCGATATGCCCGGCTACAAGTTTGCACATCGCTTTCCGCCGGTCGCTATTCATCCAAACGATGTTCACACCCGTTATCCAGTTCACGTTGATTTCGATTCAGAAGAGATGCCTGAACATTTCGCATCAAGATACATCGTCTTCCGCCCCGGGGGTGTTATGCCAGAATTTGCTGTCAAGATTGATGGCGCAGACCTTGCACCGATAGATATGCGTAACCTGACCCATACCGATCGAGAAAAAATTCAGTCGGAATTAGATCGACACACGTTTACTGGACTGCGTGGATGGGCTGCCAAGTTTATCATCAGAAAACGGAACGGTACAACTGAAATCAAAGAGGCTTTCACCTATCAACGTTCACAAGAAGCCCAGATGACCTTCAAGGACTTCGGCGGAGATATACAAGAAATCACGCTGGTTCTCATCAATATGCATCCTGATGTCGAACAGGTTATAATTCCTGGTGGAACTTTTGGAGGGGCTGTCAGTTATACGGCAGGTGCACCGCCAATAGGAATGCTTTCCAACGCTACTGTCTCGCAAGGTAGCAGCGGCCCCGTCGTGACGTGGGAACTTGACGACCCCGCCGGTATTCGAGAAGTGGTGATCGTTAGAAAACGCTACCGCCTACAGAGCGAAACGGATGTGCCACAACCTTTTCAGAGCCCCGATGAAGTCCTCGCCGCCGCTGACCGGGACGACAATGGTATCCCTGAAGATGATATAGAGATCGTCGGACGCGTGAGCAGCATACAAACCCGATTTGAAGACACAACTGTTTTTGAAACGATTAATATTGAGAGCGAGGCCCACTATTATTACGCTGTTGTACCTGTTGACGCGATGGGCATTATGGGAACACCGAGCATTGTAGCGGACAGTATAGTTCCAGGGATTGACGCGGTGAACGGAGCCCCCGGGTTTTTCATTCACACGCAACCGCGCGGCGCAGGGGAGTGGCAGGTTGAAGTGCAAAGCACACAGCCGTTGCAAAGCGCACCACATCTAACGGTAGAAAGTCCCAATAAAGACGATTATACCGTTTTTCTCACACAAGAAACGGCAACGAAATGGATCGGAACGCTCCGCACTAACGGATTTCCGCCGACGGGGATCTATCTTTACAAAATTCGGGGACAGACACCCTTGGGTGTAACAGGCACCCAAATCTGGCAAGGGCATACCTTCAACTATATCGCGAATAGCGCAGAACGGGTTGTCACAGTCGCGCCCAACCCACTCTATGTCGCGCAGGGCAAACATCTGTCGTTCTATCCAAACGGATTAACCGTTGAAATCTACGACGCTTTCGGAAGTTTGGTTAAAGTCATCGACAACGCTTCCGAATGGGATTGCACAAACGCGCGCGGTGAAATGGTCTGCACCGGACTCTACTTTTTCCGCGCAACCGACGGAAACGGATTCCAAGGTACCGGAAAATTCTGTGTGGTGAAATAATGAACAGTTATCAGTTGTCAGTTATCGGTTATCAGTTACCGAAAATCATTTTATTTTTTTTCCTATTCCTCTGCAGCTGTGGCGATGAAGGACTCGTTGCCCCACACGGTGAAATCATGCTGCAGCCGAATACAACCGGACGACTCCATGCAATTGACTTCCCGACAGATACTGGCTCTGCATGGACTTATGTCAACGTGGATACCAATCAGGAATTCACGCTCCGCGTTGAAGGAACACGCGATATCAGCGGAACAACACATCGGCAGATGACTGTCGGTCAACTCAATCCTGTCGAAACTGACGAATTCAACTGGCAGGCTATTGATCACTTGGCAGCAAATGCCTTCTATCTTCGGTTGGATGCTGAATTCCTGGATGTATTTCCGTTCCCAATTTTTGCGACTTACTTTTCTAAAACCGTACAGGCACTGGAGGAATCCGCTTTCGACATTTTCTTGCCGTCTTCTACGAATACCGTTACAGTCCAACACGAAAAGCATTTCCCGCCGCGCCGCCTCTGGGATTTTCCATTGCAAGTCGGAAAGCAATGGGTTGTTTTTGAGAAAACTGTAGGTGTACCCGTGAAAGTCACGCGTTATGTTGCTGAGAAAGATGTGCAGGTCACCGTCCCCGCAGGCAGTTACACGACTTACGTTGTCCACGAGGAGGCGGTCTACGGAGATAGTCCAGAACCGTCAAGTTTCTTGATTAGTCCACCGGCAATTTATTGGATTGCCCCCTCTATCGGTGTCGTCCAATATAGATACAACCGTTACCGAGCAACCGAAGCCCTATTTTCAGAAACCTTCGCCCTCAAAAGTTTCCATCTACCTGGACCAAATACCGATTAAAGCCAGAAGGAAAAGATTGGAAGATTGGAAGATTGACGAAAACTTTTTTCCATCCTTCCGTTTTCCATCCCGAAGATTTTGATGAAAACCCTTGCACACCGGAATATCCCGATTACTATAATCGGTGGTGGAATCCACGGCGTATCTATTGCCATTCGGTTGCTCCGCGAAGTACCGACAGCAGCGAGCCGTCTCACAATCGTCGATCGCTATCCATTGCCTCTCACCCAGTGGCGACGCAAAACGGAATGCCAAGGCATGACATTTCTCCGTTCTCCCGCTGTTCACCATATTTCCCCCGATGCTCTCGGTATCGTTGAATATGCAGAACGCCACAACCGAACGAGTGAGTTGGCACCTCCATACGCACAACCCTCCACTCAGCTCTTTTGGGATTTCTGCAACGCTGCATTTACTGAGCTAACGCCACCTCAAATCTACTATCGATTTGAGGTGGCAAAGTTACGGTGGGACAAAGGTGCGGGCGAATTTCCGTTCCGACTCATCTCAACGAACAATGAAGGGTTTCGGAGCGGTTGTGTCATCCTCGCTATCGGTGCCGACGATTGCGCTTATATACCCCCTGAGTTTATGCAGTGGCAACGCCAATATCCTGAAATCATTCTACATGCATCGCAATTTGCAATCAATGCTGGAAACGAACAAGGCAGTGGCGGTAAAATTGTTATCGTTGGCGGTGGATTAACAGCCGGGACGCTCGCTAAAAGTCTCCGTGAACGCGGACATGGCGTAGCACTGATTGCCCGAAAGGAGTTGAAGGTAGAACAGTTTGATTTTCCGCCGGTGTGGTTAGGTCCCAAAGCACTCACCGAATTTGCAAATGAAACCGATTTTTTGCGTCGCTACGACATCATTCAGCAAAATAGGGGTGAAGGAAGTATTACCCCTGATATTATGGAGTCGTTGGTGAGTGCTTCAAACGTTGATCTGTATCCTAAAACTTGTATCCGTAACATTATCGCGAACGAAAAATGCCCAGTGGCACGCAGGCTGCAAATTGAAACCACGCGGGGCACTATCACAAATGTGTCTCGCGTTATTTTGGCGACAGGCTATCAATTTGATCTGCGGCGTTATGGATTTTTAGCGGATTTAATCGCAAAACACCCAATTCCGCTTGTCCGAGGTTTGCCTTGTCTTGATGACGATTTACAACTCTATCCTGTTCAAAATCTTTTTGGTTCGGGGAGCATCGCGCAGCTCCAAATAGGTCCAGCTGCGGGCAACATCGCTGGTGCGAATCTCGCTTACGAACGCCTTCGCGAAAAATTGCTGGTTCTTTTAAGTGCTTGAATCCGCAGCAGCCAATTTTTTCCAGCGAGGGAGAAACGCTTCTGTTAAGAAGATGTCAAGCTGCCAAATGTGCTGCTGCGGATTTTTTTCAAAGAAAGTACCCATTGACAATACCAGAATATCTTTGAAATCGTACGGTGCTTCAATCTCTGATAGAGCTTTGTAGGTCTGAATAAGTGCAGTGTGGATTCGTAAAAAGTTCAGACCCGCGAAACTAAACGCGTTCAGTTTCAAGGAACCGTCTTCAGTGTGTTCCCAAGACCATTCTGGCTGGTAAAAAGTGTGCAGCTGCGCCTTACAAAGCTCAACCGCGCGACTGAGAATTTGCGAAACTCCCTCGTGTTTCGATGCATTGTTTGGAATATCAAGTTTCTTGCAAATTTCCGTATGTAATTGCTGTTGCGTCAATTCAGAGTCGACCCAATTTTGGAAAACTTCGGAGGCGTGTACAAAGCAAGTCCGTAGATCTGCAAGTGTCAAGTCCAATTTACTTGGAAACGCTTTGAGTAAGGAGGAACTCGGCAACAGATGTTCCTGTTCTGGATAGAGTTCTAAGAATTTGTATTCTACGACATCCGCCAACATTTCAGCAAGAATCGGCGTAAAGGCGATGATGGCGCGTTCGTACAACTCCGCATCGATGAATTGCTGTAGTTTCGCTGGATCAAGTGCTATTGTCCCCGCCTCAGTTTTGATAAACGTATCAGCGAAAGAAGTCTGCTCTCCCAAAACAGAAGCCGTTTCAGTTAAGGATAATGGACGTTTAAACAAAGTCAATGCGTTATAAGGTTTCTCAAAATCGAGTAGACTTTCCTGCCACTGGTGTCCCCAAGTATCGTGGATTAGGTATTTATCAAGTTCTGCTAAAGGCAGTACACCTATCATCCGTGTCAATGTTGACGTGACCAATGCCAGAGGCAGTTCGGTGTCATCGACTATCTCCTGACGCAAGCTTAGGTCTAAATCTTCTGCATCAAAAGTTCCGAACACGGGGAAATGGGCAAAAGGTTCGACCTCCCAAATTTTTCGGAGAAATTTGTCATAATCGGCTTTGGCGGCTTCTAACGTGCCGTTTTCTTCATTCTGTTTAGATGTTTGTGGTTTTTCTATCGGTTCAGTTGGAAGGCAAAAATAGAGTGCAGAGGAGGTTTTTACTAACTGTACCTCACCGACTTCAAAGGGAGCATCCGGATATAAAGACCGGAAAAGTTGTAAAATACATGCGTTCAGTTTTGGGTTGTCAGATACCAAATTGAAACGGGTCTCTAAACTCTGCATAATTTTATGCCGATGGCGGAGGGGGCTCGTTTGAATAGCAAGTTGACGCTTGAGACTGTCCACTGTTTCTGAGTTCAAATTGAATGCATATTGAAGTGCCGTTTTCAAGTGATCTCGTTTGTCCGAGGCTGCTGGAGCATCCGGTGTAAAAAGGGTAAAGATTTTAGAACCGGCAGTATCTATATTTTCAATTTTGGGATGATGCACAAGAGCTGGATAGTGTTCAAGGGACAGCCAGACAGCTTCAACGAAGGCTGTATCTAAAATTGTCTCATCACAGAGCATAGGTGCATGTTGCCAGTTTGCCCGCGTAGCCACCATCAATTCATTATGATGTCCATAGAACCTTTCGAGCATTTCCGTTAGATCGGGCCCTTGTTCTTTTTTGACTTTATTGATTTGCTGCGTGAGGGCTTCAAGTTTCTTTAAACGTTCTAGAACGGGTTCCCAGCAGCTGGCGACATTATCATCATGCCATGTGTGGCGCGCCATAAATTTCATCCTTTTCTTTATTGTTCTTCTTTTTTTGTTTCAAGGGCAGCAGGATTATCATGTAGGGGTGTTAATTCACGTATCTTTGCATCGACCTGTTTTGCAAAAGTGAGGCTCTCGTCGAGTTCAGTGCGAAGACGGGTAAGTTCTGTCTCATCACTTTCAGGGCTGAGTGTAAGCACCCGTGCGTAGAGGTGTGAGAGTTGAACAATCGTCTGCTGAACGTCTTTAATCTGTTGTTCCCGGTGCTGTTGGAGCACGCTTTTGACTGTAGCCCCCAATTGTGTTCTCGTTGATTTTTGGTGCATTTTAAGCGTGTCTTTCAAACACTGGACAGCTTGCGTAAAGAGCTCAGAAACTTTATTGGTAATGTCGGCTCTAACGGTAATAGGCAGCGTTCCCATCCATCCGTCGCCACCGGCTTCCTCCTGAAAGGAGATGTGCAATGCACGAAGTTCGCCAAGCATTGTTTCTGTTCGAGCATCGCCATCCGCTTCAAGTTGTTCATGTAGCGTGTTGAGTTCTTCTTCTTGCTTGTGTTGGGCTTCCTGAAGAATCTCATTATGAACCTGTTTCGCTATATCATCTGTACCGGTTGCCCACTTACTAATCAGGGTCCCGATAGGCATCAAAATGCTGAGAATCGCACTTCCGAAGAGATAAAGAATCTTCGGTTCTAAATTGAATATCCAAGATGCAAAAGCGATAGAGCAACCCGCGGCAAAAGTGAAGATAACATAAGGGTTTCCAAGAAGATGAAGGAGGAATTTCTTCCGAAACAATTTCCTATCAATCAATTTCTTTATTAGTTGCCAGTTGTCAGGTAAGAGGTGTCTAATGCAATCGAAACCTTTTTAACTGATAATCGACGACCGAAAGCTGACAACTATTCCTCAATACGGTTTTCCAAGAAGCTCGAATGTAACGCTTTGTGCGGCTGCACCCCGCATTTGGGCGGAGGTTTGGGGGCTCGCTATGGCTCGAATGCGGTGGTTTGCAATACCAAAATTTTTCAAAGATGCTGCTGCCGCTTCAGCACGTTGTAAGGCGAGCACCCGATTCGCCGCCGGATCCCCCTCTTGGCGCGTATGCCCGACGACTCTGAGGTAGTACTGTGGAAACGATTTCAGATTTGCAGCCAGTTCTTGCAGTGCCCGATTACTGCCTGGAAGAATTCGAGCGTTTCCACGCCCGAATTGGATCGGTTCAACTTTCATTGCCGCCACCGGCGCGAGCGAATTCCAATTCGCATCTGAAAGCGGATTCAGTGCTGTTTCTTGGCGAACCTGTTCCATTGGCGTTGAGCCAGCAAAAAGATCACCTAACCCATCGTTGCCACTCGTGTTCAATACGCCGGGATGGAACTTGTCGTGATGAAGTGACCGCAAAATCCCCTCGAAAAAAAGCTGCCCGTAATTTCCTGATAGCGGATCCGCCGGGATTGAATTCGTCTGTACCAGCACCTGCGTAATCTTAGCAATCATTGTTTCCAGCCGTTCTGTGCCTTTCGCTTCCGCTGAGGGAATTACGCCGAAATGCGCGTAATTTTCAACGGTGTTCCGCCATTCAATGCCTTTAACTAATTTATCTGTCTCATTTCGGTTTAGCGAGTCGCCGTACTGCTTCGCATCTGATTGAATTAAGGCGGTTAACCCATCGGGTTGGTTATTGTAGTCGTAGTTTGCCCGAAGATAGGCTTGTACAACGTGCGTGACGAGTTCGCGTTGTGAATCCAAAAATTCGCGCTGAACCACTAACACATCGACGATATAACCCTTGAGTTTTGAACTATCTAACAGCAGATGCACACCTTCAATGGCAAGGGCTTTCGTCACGTAGGGTTCCCAAATCACATAAGCGTGTGGCTCATCGGGATCAGCGGACTTGAGTTTTTTATAGGCATCTGCGGCCCCGTTTGTTTCCACTGCCCACGAAGAAGGTAAACTCGGTAGGCTCATCTTATTGATCATAATTCGGGCAAGCGTTTCACTCGGTGAATCGGGTGTCAGCACGATACGCGCCCGCGGATGGCTCAAACTTGGTATTTGTGGAACGCCTCGCTTATACGCGACGATTGCATCTGCACCTTTAGATTCATCAATCACGAGAACGATTGAACCCGGGAACTCACCGATAACGCCACCTGCTTTAAGATAGGCATCAATAGTAAACACCGCCATCTGAACCTTACCACTCTTCAACGCGCGGATCCGCCCTACGTAATCGGCTTTATCGTCAACGAATGTAAGTTTAATCCCTTGACGGTCCAGGAGATTCTGAACAGCCGGAGAGCGGAGTATGGCATATCCTGGAAACGAGTCGTGTGCTATCTTGATATTGTGGGCGTAACGTTGTGTGCTCGTCTCTTTGACCAGATCGCCTCGGATCCACGGTTCAACGACGAACTTATAGACTAATCCGATGACCCCGATAATAACGAGCCAGCTCGCTACCATGATGATGATGCGTTTTTTCTTTCCAGCGTCCATAGTTGTTACTTCCTATTTCTGAAAATCAAGAAACCGATAACGGATAACACAATCAGAACTACAACAAACCATCCGGTGCCTCGGTTTTCAGCATCACGTTGTTGTGGTGTCGGAGCCTTTCTCGGTGGTGTGGTTTGTGTCAGTGTCACGTCTGCTTGCTTTACAGCGATTGACGTATTACTCGGCGGCGTTGTGAGCCGCTGAATCAAATCCGCAGCGATTTCCGATGAAAGCGGTGCAATGTATTCAAAAGCATCTTCGCCGCTAACGTCTGTCTCTGTATCGCCCGTTTCCGCAAGAATCTGAGAGACTGCCGCTATCAACTCACCTGGATTGTCTGCCTTGCGGTAGCTATCCACGACATTTGCCAACATGTGATCGGTTTTCATATCGACACCGATAACATCAATCCGAATCTGCCGATTAAGGATTTCAGGCGTGTAGTGTTTAACTTTATCAGCGTCGGAAGCCTCGCCATCTGTAACCACTAACAACCGATAGTTTCCGTAATTGTATTGCTTCTCGCGTTGGTCAAGGAGGCGGTTTGCTCCAATTCGGATATATTTCCCTAAGGGTGTGTTGCCACTCGGTTGCGGTAAATGGATGGCTGCTATCAGTTTCTGCGTGTCCTTCGGTCCTAGTGGGTACACCCAGTCATTCTGGATGTTGGTGCCGCTGAACACCAGCAATCCGATCTGTGTATCGTCTGGAATTTTAGAGAGTACTTCTTGTAACGCTGCCTTCGCCGCTTCCATCTTCGATTTCGTCCGGTCGCCGCTAAACTTATCCTGCATTGAACCGGAGGCATCCAGAATCACAACAATGTTATCTTTATGAATATCATCGTCAGCATCACAAATCTGAACACCGAAAATAAAC
>RKRO01000059.1 GCA_007571355.1 Candidatus Poribacteria bacterium
ATCCGGCCTCTACACCAGTATTGGCACATCCTACCTCCTGGATGCGTTGGAATTCTATTTCCACGACCATACAGTCAACCTGGGGGCAACGATCACCTTGAAAGATCATCCGGACCTTGAAGACCGTGAGTTGACCTATAAGAATATTTATTCTTCCAGCGGATCACCTTCGTCCGGTGTCATGCAAACACTCATGCTCCCCATGGCGATGTTGGATAGCAACACGTACACAAAGGTTCACGTAGAAAAGGTTGATCTCGATATCAAGGTGGAAGATAAACGCCGGACAGCAGGAATCCAAAGTCTACGCGTCGATAAACTGCGGTATCGCCCCGGTGATACTGTTGCAGTCGAAATAACGTTGCAGCCCTATCTTGAGAGGTCTACTGTCCTGACTGGAACAATCACAATTCCAAAAGATACGCCAGATGGACTCGTTATGCTACTCGCTTCCAACGGGAATTTTTATGAAGCGTGGCAGCGTTCCCGTGCGCCCTATAATTTCCGATACAGAAATATTAACCAATTGGTTGAACTGTTGAAACGCGAGGAAAATAATTCCGATATTATTTTGGAACTCTCTGTACCGCAACCAGGACTCACCGTTCAAGGTGAAGAATTCTCAAACCTGCCGCCTTCAGTTATGTCTGTGATGAATACTGCGAAACAGGTGGTCGGCAACAGTGGGTACACCTCAGGAACAGCCTTACATGTGGATAAGGTTGCCACCAACTACGTGATTTCTGGCAGCGGCATTATCCGTTTCGTCGTTGACAGGAACGCCGAGTAGTATGATGTCCACTAACGTTTGCATCTCGTAGGTATGCCTTAAAATTGCACTTACGCACACACGACTCACACTAAAATTTGGCGACTTATCACATTATCGCGAAACCCATAATTATGGAAACACATCAAACCGAAGCGATGCCCATCTTATGCCCCCCTGATAAGGGGGGAGGGGTTGTCTTCATAAAAGTGTTCCTTTATTTTCGGATGTTACGATAAGATCAAGATTCGCTTAACGCAACCCTATAGGAGGGTATTTTCAATGCGCCGTGTCATCTCCTTTTGGAGTTTTGTTCTAACTATCTTTATTCTCGCTGGAGTCGCATCCGCTGTCAAAACTTCGTTGTGGGAACAGCAAAACCATTCGGATTTCGAGTCTGGTAAACCTAAAAACCTCTCGCTCACAAGCACCGGGGACGTGATGCTGTCCCTGAAAATCGACGATTTTACAAAGTTAAAGGAGACCCAAGTCTGGGCACTCGTTGAAGATTCCGAAGGCAACCTCTACGCCGGTACCGGCAACGAAGGGAAAATATACAAGATTAGTGCGGGGGGCGACTCCGCTGAACTGTATTATAATTCACCCGAAGTCACGATCTATAGCCTCGCTATTGGACCCGATGGAGCCCTCTATGCCGGCACAGGCCCCGACGGCTTGATTTACAAAATTACGGATGCCACGACACCACCGACGACGCTCCTCAATGAAGGCGATAAGTATGTCTGGGCACTACACTTTGACGACGCTGGCAATCTTTACGCCGCAACCGGTACCGATGGCAAAATTTACAAAATCACACCCGACGGTGAATCCGAGGTGCTCTTTGATGCCGAAGAACAAAATATCATGACGCTTCTCGCCCACGAAAACGGCTTCTACGCCGGAAGCGGCGACAACGGCATTATCTACCATATTATGGACGACGGCACCGCAAAGGTTATTTATCAAGCACCGCAAAAAGAAATTCGTGTGCTTGAGATGGACAGCAAAGGGAATCTCTACGCTGCAGCCGTTACGTCTCAACCTGCTGAACCTTCAAGAAGTCGGCGCGGTGGGGGCAGCAGCGCAGGACCGCCTACACCCACTGGCCCGCCACCCCCAGGCGGTGGACCGCCGCAAGAGAATAAGTCTAATCTCTATAAAATCCGCCCAGACGGTACCGCTGTGTCGGTTTGGAATTCGCCAGAACCGCTTATCTTGGCGATCGTCTTGGAAAGCGACTCCCAAATCCTCGTCGGCACAGGAAACGAAGGCAAAATCTATCGCGTTAACCCGATGACAGGGGACTACACTGAGATCGGTAAATGCTCAGCAGACCAAGTCGTCGCCATCCATCAAAGAGAGGTCGATGGAAAACCCACAACCCTCTTAGCAACCGGTAATCCGGGTAAACTCTTTACCGTTACAAACGACTATGTGGAAGAAGGAACGCTTGAGTCAGAGGTTCACAACGCACAGAGCCTCTCCCGTTGGGGAAAACTCTCTTGGGAAGGGGCTATGGCGGAAGGTGCCACGGTTACCTTCTCAACCCGGACCGGGAATACCAAAAAGCCGGATGACACATGGAGCGATTGGTCGGACGAACTCGCAACAGCCGAGGGGTCACAAATCCCGAATGGAGATGCACAGTATATCCAGTGGCGCGCAAAGTTCACAACAACCGACGTAGCGAAAACCCCCGTCTTGAAGAAGGTTACCCTCGCTTCCGTACAGACAAATGTTGAACCCCGGTTCACCGGTATCACGATAGATGATGGCAGCGGCAGCGGCAACCAAGACCAGAGACGGCGCGCCGGGGGGAACCTCCCACCGCCAGGTTCAAGAAGCAGTGGCAGCGGCGGATCCGGCAACAGTGATACACCCTCCAAAACTTGGAAAGTCACTTGGAATGTTGCAGATGCAAATGAGGATACCCTCCAATATACGCTCTACTACAAAGCAGCCACTGAAGGAGACTGGCGACTCCTGAAAAAGGAACTCACCAAAGCTGAATATGAGTGGGATATTACGACCGTCGCAGATGGGCGCTATCAGGTGAAAGTTGTCGCGACAGACAAACTGAGCAATCCTGTCGGCTGGGCGAAATCCGCTGAGAAGGTGAGCAAACCGTTTGATGTCGATAATACGCAACCCGCTATCGGCGAAATTCAAGTCGCTAAAAACGGGAACGGCACTTACAAAATCACTTGTGAGGTTACGGATATGGGGACACCGATCGAGAAAGCCGTCTACAAAATCGACAGCGACCAGGAATGGAAGGCGATCTTTCCAGACGACGGTATCTTCGATTCTAAGAGCGAACAGCTCCTATTGGAAACCGGTGAACTTCCTGAAGGCGCGCATGCAATCACGATTCAAGTGACCGATAGAGCGAAAAATACGGCAGTCGGCCGCGCTAGTTTCTAAACGCATTCCGAACCCAGTAGCATAACCTGTTAGGTTGTGCCCACAAATGCCGCAGACTAAGCCATATTATCGTAAAGCCTGAAATTATTGAAACCTATCACGTCGAAGCGATGCCCCCCTGCTTCCCCCTTGATAAGGGGAGAGGGGGGCTTGTCCAAGTGTGCATTTCTTTTCGGATTTTACTATAATTTCAATCCTTATCTTCTTTAGGT
>RKRO01000508.1 GCA_007571355.1 Candidatus Poribacteria bacterium
GTTGTCTATCCTCTAACCCTTGTGTGTAAAGACAAGGAATCACAATGACCTCACTCAACAAACGCCCTAATCTCGTCTATGTTTTCGCGGATCAACTCCGCTACCAGTCGTGCGGTTATGCAGGGGATACCCGCGCGGTGACACCTCATATTGACCAACTTGCGACAGAAGGTGCCGATTTCTGCAACGCCGTCTCTGGCAGTCCGATGTGCGCGCCGTATCGTGCCTCGCTCTTCACTGGAAAATACGCCAGCAGTACCGGCATGGCAATTAATGAACTCCGCATGAACCCGAACCACGACTGTTTCGGACATGTGTTGCATCGTAACGGTTATCGAACCAGTTATATTGGGAAATGGCATCTGTGGGCAAATCAATTGGGCAGACATAACGATCCGGAAAATTCCTACATTCCCCCCGGACGGCATCGGCTCGGTTTTGATGGAGAATGGGCGGCATACAATTTTCATCATCTGTATTTTGACGCATATTATCATAAGGATTCACCTGAGAAAATCGTGCTTCCGGGATATGAACCCGATGGACAGACCGATATGGCGATTGATTACCTGCAAAGGGCAGCAACGGCAGACGATCCGTTCGCGCTTTTCCTTTCCATCGGGACACCGCACGACCCGTGGACCCAAGATAACGTGCCAGCCGCTGATTATGAGATGTTCCGAGATGTCGACTTTCCGCTGCCACTCAACTATCGCGATGAGAATGACCCGTATGGCGATACGTGGGCAATTATGTCCCCCGCGCAAAGGGCATTGCTCCCTGAATGGATGCGTGTCTACTACGCGATGACTACCCATCTGGATCGGAATATCGGGAGGCTGCTCCGTGCTATTGACGACCTTGGATTACGCGAGGATACAATTTTTGTCTTTACATCCGACCACGGCGAGATGTTTGGGGCCCAAGGTCGACGTGCAAAGAATATTTTTTATGAGGAAGCGGTGCGAGTGCCTTTTTTGGTCCGTTGGCGCGGACAAATTCCGGCAGGATACATTTCCGATGCCTGCCTGAACACACCTGACATCATGCCAACGCTACTGTCGATGATGGATCTGCCGATTCCGGAAGATGTTGAAGGTGTTGATCTCAGCAAAGCCGCGTTCAGTCAACCCACTGATGAACCGGATGCGGCGTTCATGCAAGGGATGGGGTGCACTGCGAAATGGGAAGACGGTTATGAGTGGCGCGCCTTGCGAACAAAGCAGCATACCTATGCTGTCCACCGTCCGGATTGGCGTGAGAAACTTTTCGACAATATCGCTGATCCATTCCAAACCCGGAATCTGATTGATGAACCATCATCGGCTAAACTCCGAGAGCAATTTCGAGGAATGCTAAAACAGCGTATGGATGCCCTCAACGACACCTTTGAGGCGTGTACGTGGTATCGCGATAACTGGACGGAGGATCGCGTTATCCTCCGTACGGCGACGTTAACCTAAAAAGTGGCAGGCGCACACCGTGTACCGTTATTCCTAATAGCATCACTGCCAAGCAAATTGTCTATTAGACCTTCTGAATCGCGGATTGTGCAGATTTCGCGGATTCCTGAATCTGTGTCGTCCAACATTACAAACAGAGGAGCAAAAGAAATCCGCGTCCTCCGTGGGAATCCGCGATTCAGACCATTCCGTTGACATCCGTTTACCTTTTATGCTATCATTACCCTCAAAGTGACCATGTTTTGGAGAAAAAAACAATGCAAGAACGAAATCAGGAAGTTGTTAATAAATATTACACGCGCGGTATGGCCGCCAGCAAAAAAGGCGAACTTGAACTTGCTATCGCGGATTATACCAAGGCGATAGCACTGAATCCCGAGTTTGCCGATGCTTATTATAGGCGCAGCAAGGCCTGGCTACACCTCGGAGAAACGGAAAAAGCAAAAGCGGACATGCAAATCGCCAGTAACATCGGGATAAACAGCAGCACGGTTTTAGACGAAACCCTACGTAACTATGCCCGTGCATGGAAAGTCCTCGGTAATGTATGAGATATTTGACAATTGCAGAAATTTTGGAGGTTGCCGAGGGGCATGTTGGGAGGTATCATTTACTGGATGAAAACCGTTTACACTATGTGGTTGAAGCAGTTAGCGGAGCGTTTGGTGACACAGAACTGTATCCGACTTTGTCGCAGAAAGCCGCTGTATACGCCCATCACATTATCACGGGACATATATTTTTAGATGGGAACAAGCGGACCGGTTTACATTGCGCGGTTCTGTTTTTAGAATTTAACGGTTGTACCCTGCGACTTGACCTTGATGATTCGATTATTGATCTCGGTTTTAAGATTGCGGATGGATCCATCACTGATATTGATGCGATCGCCAAGCATATACAATCGTGGATTTTGTAATAAACAGGTGTCGACACAATCTTCTCCAGAGTGTTCGTTTGGAAAGGCACGGTTAAAAAGTTTATAACAGTTTACACAAAGAGGTAAACCCATGGATAAGAGATACCGTATTCAGAATGCTCAGACGATACCGAGTCCATCACTGGTTGTCTATCTCGCGCAGGTTCAGCAAAACATTGAACATGCGATTGCTACTGTTAATGGGGATGTCTCAAAGCTTAGGCCGCATGCGAAGACACATAAGACTGCAGAGATTATCGCGATGGAGCGTGATGCAGGCATTCTTAAGCACAAATGCGCGACGTTACGGGAAGCGGAAATGTTGGCACGGAACGGGATTCAAGATATTCTGATTGCGTATCAGATGGTGGGCCCGAATATCAACCGTTTTGTTTCGCTTCAACGGCGATATTCAGATGCTGATTTCAAGGTCCTCGTTGATCACACAGAAGCAGTGTCGGTGCTCTCAGCGGAAGTGGCGAAGTTTGGCTTAACGGTCAAAGTCATGTTAGATGTAGACGTAGGGATGAACCGCACAGGTATACCGGTCGGCGATGCTGCTGTGGATGTCTATGCCCAGATTGAAACGGCAGATGGATTGCAACCGTGGGGATTGCATGTCTACGATGGACACATCCACGATGAAGATGTGGCCGAACGGAGAGTGTCCTGCAACAAAAGCCTTGCACAGGTCGCAGAGATGAAAGATAAACTTGCTGCCAAGGGGCTTGATGTACCGTTGGTTGTAATGGGGGGGACACCGACATTCCCAATCTATGCGGAAACACCGGGGGTAGAGACATCGCCGGGGACATTTGTTTTCCACGACCACGGCTATACAACCCTCTTTCCTGACCTCGGTTTCACACCTGCAGCTTTACTCCTGAGCCGTATCATTAGTATCCCTACATCGCATCGAATTACGCTTGATTTGGGGCATAAAGCCATCGCCGCGGATCCCGATGGCGTGCGCGGGGTTATTTTGAATGTTGAGAACACTGAGGTAGACAAGCAGCATGAGGAGCATTGGGCGATTAACGTTCCTGACAGTACGTCTACGCACATCGGGCAGGAAATTTACGTCTGTCCGACGCATATCTGTCCGTGTGTTGCGTTGCATCCGTTTTACTATGTTGTGGATACCGATGGATATTGTCGGGGCACCTGGGAAGTTATAGCCCGCAATCGGACTGCTATGTAAAGGAAATCTGATGTTCATGGCCACGGAAAGAACGGTGCTGGGACATTTGCGGCCCAACTGACGAGCGACCATACAACCGCCATGCTGAATTCCCCGAAGACCATGCCTAAAAAGAAAGGGCGAAACCGCTGATATTGTCGAATCCCGCTGTAACGGAGGAGCGGTGTTTTAATGCCCCACGCGATTAGCACAGGAAACCAGAAAACAATCAGTGTCCACGAAGCCGATAATGCATAGCCAAGCGGGTGCAGGGGCCACCACCAATATAGCATTCTCAAGATGACCAAACCAGTTGTCGTCAATATGCCCACGCCGAAAAAGAATCCGCCCGTTGTACGGTGATCCGCGCCTAACCCTTCTATTGCCGCGACGTTGTCCTGAAATGCCCAAAGCGGATTCCCGCGGTAGGTGTAACTATACATATAGTTTGCGCCGTGGGTGTAGGGCAGCCATAAATGGATGGCTGCTGCGGTTATGAACGCCAAGGTACAGCCTAATACAAACACCGCTACCAACGACCGATAAGACATTCCGACCCGATCCCGGATTTTTAAGCCGTCAAGGAAACCTGTTAGGATTAATCCGCGTTGATCACGAGTGAAAATCGCATCAAGGAACGATAGCACGGTGAGGCTCTGCGCGCCTAAGGCGGCTTTGCTTGCAACGAGTTGATACAAATCTAATGGGCGAAACGATGTTTCTGTCATTAGCAAGCCGCCTTCCGCTGTACTACGTGCCATCACAACCGCAACAATGCAGATATAGACCAGTATCTCAAACGCCGCAAACCCTAAATTCAGTCCGGCTGCATAGCACCAACCTATCGCAAGGATCAAGCTGCCGATAAGTCCCCAAACGGCTGTCCGGTAAGATAGAAGTTCTTCGGTATTGTCTGTTTTATTTGCAGTAAAGGCGTGACGAAATACACGTCGGAAATGCGGAAACCCCATGTAGATAAATGAAATGACCAGTACAACGTAAGCCCCTGCGACTTGGTAGCCGATATAGAGACGGGTTGGATAGAGCGGCATGCTACTCATCCGTAAACCGAACATCGCTGCAACAACGTCTTGGAGCCGCGTGAGTAAAAAGAAGAACCATAGGCTGAAAAGGAGTTGTGTGGGTAGGAGATAGAAAAAACCTATCGCCGCGAAAGATATGAAGATAGGTGTATAGGCGATGGCATTGAAAGGTTGTTCTGTAAAGTATTGGTTGAGCAGATACCGTAGGGATACGTTTGGAATTTGTGGCCAGATTTCATGGAGGCCGTTTAACGTAAAGATGAAGGTAGGCAGCGCAACCCCTAACCACATGAGTCGATTTCGAAGAAAATCGCGCCCCTCGTGGACGAACTCAAGAGGGAGGGAAACTAATGGAAACGAGAGTTTCTCATTTTCAATCCACTGTTTACGCAAAATTGCTGCCAGACAGAGAAAGGCGGTGAATACTAAAAAGACAAGTACACCCCACGCGCATAACGGTTCTAACCATGCGCGCCACGGAATAGCATCGCCTGTTTGTGTGCCTTCATAGAAACTGACGGCAATAGGTGCTTGTCCTTTTTGTTCTGGTGAAAATGGGATCAACCACGGCTTGATATGTGGGAAGAAGAGGGTGTCCCAACTATTGGTCTCATTGGTGAAGTAGTTGACGGCAATGAGCGCGGGGATGAGTTTTTCCATAATACCGCGCGATGAAATCATTGATGCGACGAGCATCATGCAGTAGATACACATCAACTCGCGCGGTGACAAGGCAAACCGATCGTTGAGTTTTGCAAGCAGCCGATGCCCTAATACAAGGAAAAAGAATACCCCGATCACTGCTGGCGGTAGTTGTAAAAATCCGATTTGGATGTAGGTAATTACGAGTTCCGCGTAAGAGACGATGCAACAGATAATGATGACGCAGCAGATACCGAGCAGGAGGGAACGTACAGATAGGCGATTTTCGTTTGAGGAAGGCAATAGCACACCGTCCTGTATGAAATTTGGTAAAGTTTACCACAACTTCAAAAAAATGTCAAAAGCAGCGGGGTAGGTAAGCCACGAGACATTGCAACATTCATATATCGAGAAAAGCTCAAGGGCATTTATTACTTTTTGTAACCAGTTTTCGGTTATATACGTTATGCATAGTATGAATAACTCTGCTTACCTATGGACTGAAGCAATGGCAAACGAATCGCTCCAATCCTTTGCTGAGATTAATCCACTTGTTGGATTGCCTCCGAGGACGCTGCGTTTGTACAATGTTTTGGAGGTTTTCAAAAAAAGATATCGTTCTTCCGACAACCCTGAGTGGTTTCGCATGCCCCGCCGTGCCCCGCTTCTTCAAAAGATCGGATTTTCTCAGGCTGATATAGAAAACGGTCTTCAAGAATTGGTCCATGCGAATTTGTTGCAAATCCATGAGGGACAAGATACGAAATGGTATTGTCTAAAATAGCATGCAAACGCGCGAATGTATTGTGGAAGTTCCGCACCTTGTTTTAGCCTCTGCATCGCCTCGACGCTCAGCGTTGCTATCACAGATTGGGTTAACGTTTAAAATACATCCGAGTGCTATTGTTGAACCATCGCCCACCGTCCACACAAACAAGCCTGTGAGTGAGGTAACACAAGCACTCGCCTTGCTCAAGGCTACATCTGTTACACAATATTACGATCACGGTCTGATTATCGGAGCCGATACGTTAGTATCTTTAGATGGGGAGCTGCTCGGTAAACCAATTGACGATGCGGACGCATTGGTGATGTTGTCGCGCCTTAGCGGTGCCTGCCACGAAGTTGTGACAGGCGTGGCATTAATTGACGCAGCAACCGGACGCGAATGTATCTGGTCAGAAACGACTCAGGTCTACTTTCGGAAATTACAGCATCCTGAAATAACAACCTATATCGCGAGCGGTGAACCATCAGATAAGGCTGGGGCGTATGGAATTCAAGGGCGCGGTGCCGCTTTTGTTCGCCGCATTGAAGGGTGCTATTTTAATGTTGTTGGACTGCCATTAGCAAGCCTCGTTGAACATCTCTCGGATTTTCAATCCAAGGAAGATTAAGAATATCCAAAACTTGTAGTCCGTAATGAAATAGAGGACGGATTTAAGATATGCATGTTAATTGTTGATTGCCCGCTGTTTAACCGCAAGGTAAATTAAAAAGATGTCGGCATCTAAAAATTACACACCTACCGCCGGATACACCGAACTCGTGGAGCCCGGTGAGATGGGCATCACGAAACTCCATTTCGGGATTTTGACCCTCACCCCTAATTCAACCTTCTTTGACCATTCGGATGATACTGAAGTTGCCTTGATTGCTTTGGGCGGAGTCTGTACGCTGTTAGTCGGGCATAACGGCAACAAAGCTTATGGAACTTTGGGGCAGCGTCGCGATGTTTTCCACGGAGAGGCGTGCATAGCGTATGTTCCACATCACACAACCTATGAAGTTCTCACAAATGAAACCGGTGTCGAAATCGCAGTGTGTAAAGTACGGTCTCACTCGGAATCCGCAGCGATTATTCTGGAGGCGGGTGAGGCAGTGGATGCAGATAAGACTGGCCTCAGGATTCGGGAAAACATTTTTTCGGATAGCTCGGATGTCTGTGTAAGCGGCGAGGCGATCTGCCTTCAGCGGTTTGGAGATACTGTTGGCGTTTCGGTTTTCGGTGTCACGCGCACTACTGGGACAGTGCGCGTGCCGGTGTATCACAATGATGTGTTTACTGTTTCAGAGCAGGGTAACGCCGTCCTGCTAACATCGGGAACTAATAGTTATCAGTTGTGGATGCAACCAAGAAGATGAATGTGAACAGAACACTACTCGCCTTCAATAAGTTCTCCGCCCTTTTTGAGAAAGGCGACAGCACTCCGCGAGATTTGAACCTTTACCTCTTGGCTATTTACTTCCCCAACAGCGATCAGGATGATGTTCTTGTCATTGCTCAGGCCAAGGATCTTGCCGTGCAGTCCTCCGTTGGTTACGATTTCGTCACCTTTAGATAGATTCTCCAACATATTTTGGTGTTTTTTGCGTTTCGCTTGCTCCGGTCGAAATAGTAGAAAATAAAAAATAGCACCCATTGCGATAAACGGAACGAGCAGACCTGATATTGCGTCCATAAGTGTCTCCTAAAGAATCAGCATGGCATCGCCATAGCTGTAAAAACGGTAGTTATTTTGGAGTGCCGCTTGATACGCCTTCTGAATCAGATCGCGTTCAGCGAAGGCACTCACAAGCATGAGTAAAGTTGATTTCGGTAGATGGAAATTGGTAACCAAGGCATCTACCACGTTAAATTGGTGTCCGGGATAGATAAAAAGTTCGCTATAGCCGCTATAAGGCTGAACTTTTCCGGTTGAACCGGCGGTTTCGAGGGAGCGCACCACTGTCGTCCCGATAGCGACAATTTTCGCCCCTGCATCCCGTGCTGTGCGAATTCGCTTCGCTTCTGTTTCAGTAAGATGAATATATTCGGCGTGCATCTTGTGCGTCTGAATATTTTCGACCTTTACTGGTTGAAACGTCCCGGGGCCGACGTGCAATGTTAACGTCGCGATCTCTATCCCGTTACTTTTTAATTTCGCCAGCAGTTTTTCTGTAAAGTGCAGCCCAGCTGTCGGTGCAGCGATCGCTCCTGCGGTGGCGGCATAGACGGACTGATAGCGCACCTTATCTTCAGCGTTCGGTGGACGCCGAATATAAGGCGGTAAAGGCATCATACCGACATCCGCCAGAATGGCTAAAAACGTTTCGTTGTGATCATAATCGAACTGGACGCTACAGTGTCCGTCGTCCGGTTTCGCGACGACTTCTGCTGTGAGTTTCTCGGTGGCGAATACAATCCGTGTGCCGATCCGAAGGCTGCGTCTCGGTTTCGCGAGTACTTCCCAAGTGTTTGTCTCAGTTTCTCGGATGAGGAGGAGTTCTATCCTGCCGCCGGTTTCTGCCTTTTTACCGATAAGCCGTGCCGGGATTACCTTGGTGTTGTTTAGGACTAACACAGAATTGCGCGGTAAGTGTTCACCGATATGTGAAAATTGTGTATGGTGAAAAGCCCCGGTGTCTCGATCGATTACCAAAAGTCGCGATGCGTCACGTTGTTGAAGTGGGCTTTGCGCGATCCGATCAGGCGGCAGATAGTAATCAAAATCTGTAAGTTTCATAATTACGGTTGAGCTTGGCTTTCGTCAAAATTCACATTGAATCGAACAACGATGCTTGCGCGCCGACAGGATAGTTGAAATACGCGTAAGCCGCATCGGTTGCAACACGGCCTCCGGGTGTCAATGCTAGAAACCCCTGTTTAATGTAATAAGGTTCGTAAACCTCCCTAATCGTGCGTTCATCCTCACTTAAAGCGACGGCGAGTGCTTTAACCCCTGCACGTCCGCTGAATTTCTCAATAAGTGTCTGAAAATAGGCGTAATCTTGTGCGTTTAATCCGTGTTCATCGATGCCAAAGAATTCAAGTGCTTCCTCGGCAACCTTAATCGAAAGTATACCGTTCCCTTTAACTTCGGCATAATCCCTAACGTTAGCGAGCAGCTTATTCGCAATACGCATTGTGCCACGTGAACGGCACGCTAATGCGTATTCTGCATTCTCGTCAATATTAATATTGAGTTTTGAGCTGTTGATTCGGATGACTTTCTGGATGTCTTCTGTTTCGTAGTAATCCAGATGGATGCGGATGCCGAAACGGTCTCTAAATGGACCGGCAAGCAGCCCTTCACGGGTTGTCGCTCCGACGAGTGTGAAGTGCTGGAGCGGGATTTGGACGGAATCCGATGCTGGCCCCTGACCGATCGTTAAATCGAGTTGGTAATCTTCCATTGCGGGATAGAGGGACTCTTGTACGTGTCCTTTCATACTATGGATTTCGTCAATAAACAGAATGTCTCCCTTTTCGAGGTTCGTCAAGGTTGAAGCGAGGTCGAGCCGTTCCATGACAGGTCCAATCGTCTGTTTAAAGTTACTCTGAATTTCGTTGGCGATGATCCTTGCGAGGGTTGTTTTCCCAAGTCCTGGTGGACTGACGAGTAGGACGTGCTCAAGCGCGTCTCCACGTTTTTTTGCGGCTTCAATATGGATACGGAGCTGCTCTTTGGCTCTATCCTGTCCGATGAATGCGTTTAGCGTTTCTGGGCGGAGGCTATATCCAAAGTCGTCCTCTTCATCTGCTAAATGGGAGAAATCTGGTATGTTGTGGTTATCCATTGTGATCATCCGTGTACGAAGCCTAAGACAAGGTGTCTATTCCAATTTGTCGGTGTTGGCAGTGGGTGTATCCCAAAAACTAACTTCGGATATAGCGAAGTGCCTGTTTGACTAAGTTATCCCGTTTTGCAGAGCCGCCAAGCACTTTTTGTGCTTTTTCAACGGCTTGCTCTGCCTCAAGTTCTGAGGCACCAAGGTTAACAAGAATTTGGATCACCTCTATATCAGGTGTCGCGGATTTTTCTGTATCTGGCTCGTCTTCCAATTTTATTTTATTGATGTTCCTTTTGAGTTTCGTAACGATGACTTGTGCGATCTCTTTGCTTAGGCGCGGTACCCGCATCAGTGTGGTCGTATCCGCGTGCTGTACGGCGCGTTGGAATTGTGCAGGCGACAGCCTTGAAACGATATTTTGCGCGAGTGCTGGTCCTACACCGGAAACAGTCAGTGCTAGTTCAAAAACTTTGCGCGCATCCATTGAGGTGAATCCGTAGAGCGTGATCTTGTTTTCCCGGTTTTGGTAATAGTGTGTATAGAAGGTAACCGTCTCGCCTATAGGGGGGAGTCCGGTTACAACGCGCGGTGCTACGTCAACGGCATACCCGATGCCGTTGACATCTACGATGACCTGTTTTGTATCCTTATGGACGATAGCACCTTTGATATAAGCAATCATTTTTTAAATTATGGGAATTTTTCTGTTCTCTATTCCATTTCGAGCAAATTTTTGATTATCGTAACATCCGAAAATAGATGAACACTTTTACGAAGATAACCCCTTGAAGAAACACTTTCTTCGCGTTGGATTTTAGCGATTGCAAAAACACCCCCTTATCAGAGGGAATTAGATGGGTATTGTTTCGGTTTGATGTGTTTCCATAATGATGGGCTTTGCGATAATTTAAACGGGTTTGTGGTCAATTATGTTGTGTCTTTCATCAAAAACCATCGTGAAACGATGTCCAAAAGTTAAAAGTTAAGCATGTTTTTTACGTAGTTCAATGACTTTATAGGAACGGGCATGGCAGAGCGCGAGCGCGAGCGCATCTGCGGCGTGATCTGGACGAGGTGGTTCTTTAAGTTTAAGCAGTGCTTGTGCCATCTTTTGCATCTGAGATTTTGTGGCTTTCCCGTAGCCGACGATCGCCTGTTTAACTTGCGTAGGTGTATAGACAGTAACCGGACAGTCTGCCTCCGCTGCCGCGAGTTTCACAATACCTTTGACTTCGCTAACGCTGAACGCACTGCTCGTGTTTTTCGTAAAGAAAATATCCTCAAGTACCACATTCTCAATAGCAAATTCTGTGATTAGACCGGTTATGACATCGTAAATCTCTTTCAACCGCACCTCTGGTGCTGTTCTCGGACTGGTGCGGATGTTACCGAAACCACGCGGAACCAAACGGTTGCCGTGAGACTCGATCACACCATATCCTGTATTCGCAATGCCCGGATCAACGCCAAGAATTATTTTTTTACTGTTTCTTGCGGTAGGGTGAGGCAGGTTTGGCATTTGAGGTTCCTTCCCATAGAGGCTTCCTCCACTACATTATACCTTTGTTACGCTGCAGCTTCTAACAGATTATCTGGAATATCGAAGTTGGCATAAACCTTCTGAACGTCGTCAAGATCATCGAGCGCATCCATGAGGCGTAGCATCCGTTCTGCTTCTTTCCCTTCGAGTTTCACGGTGTTTTGTGGTATCATGCTAATTTCAGCGAGTTGGACTTCGGCGGATGTCTCCTGAATTGCTGTCAGGACACTATCGAACATCTCGAACGGCGTAATAACTTCCATACCTGTGTCAGAGGTGTTCATATCTTCGGCGCCTGCTTCGACTGCGGTCATGAAC
>RKRO01000191.1 GCA_007571355.1 Candidatus Poribacteria bacterium
CAGGGCAACTCATGCTCTCCGCACCCACAGGCTCTGGCAAAACCGAAGCCGCACTCCTCTGGTCAGATAACAACCAATCAGAAACACTTGGCAACCGAGTTTTCTATGTACTACCCTATACCGCAAGCATCAACGCCATGTATAATCGGTTGAAGGCACTCGTCTCTGACGACAAGATTGGTATGCTGCACGGCAAAGCTGCCTATTTCGTCTATCAGCAGCTCGTTGATAAAGAATATACGCCGCAAGCTGCCGCAACGTTTGCTCGACAAGAATAGATCTGACTCGGAAAATTTGTCGACCCTACAAGGTGCTAACCCCTTTTCAACTCCTAAAAGCCTTCTTCGGCATCCGCGGGTTTGAAATGCAAATGGCAGAAATGTCTCAGGGGCTTTTCATCTTTGACGAAATTCACGCCTACGATCCGCACACAACTGCCCTAATTCTCACAATGATAAAGAAACTTCGTGAAGATTACGATGCTAAATTCTGCATCATGACCGCCACAATGCCCCAGTTCCTCAAACAGATGATAGCCAATGTTCTTGACACATCAGGGGTAAACAACATAGAAATGCCACCCGCCGAACGCAACAAATTTACCCGACACCGTGTGCAATTACTTGAAGGTAATATCCACAACGCAATTCCTAAAATTGAAAAACGCCTCTTACAAGGACAACGCCCATTAGTCGTCTGTAATACTGTCAAACAGGCACAGGACGTGTTTCAGGCATTGATGGATTTAACGGATAACGCAAAACTCCTACACAGCCGATTTATCCTTCGTGACCGAGAACGGATTGAAAACGAACTCGCTGATGCAGACCTACTCGTCGGCACACAAGCCGTAGAAGTCTCGCTTGATATCGATTTCGATTGCCTCTTTTCTGAACCCGCACCGATAGACGCACTCATCCAACGTTTCGGGAGAATCAACAGAAAAGGTGAAAAAGGGATTTGTGATGTCCATATCTGCAAAAACGGGAGTGAGAACGATCACTACATCTATGCCAGTGAAAAAGTTGAGCGTACCTTAAACGCTTTGGCAGCCGTTGATGTCCTCCACGAATCGAAAATCCAGAGTCTCATTGATGCTGTCTATTCACACGGCTATAATGGAAATGAACAAGAAAAGTTCAACACCGCAAAAATAATATTTGAACGACACCTGCAAGATATTGTACCCTTCATAGAAGACCCCGATAGCCGCAAAGAATTTAATGAACTTTTCAAAACTGTCTATGTTGTCCCAGCAGTTTATGAGGAGGATTTCTTAACGGAGATCGCAGCACGCCGATATTATGAAGCAAGAGCTTATATCGCCCAGATTAGCCACAACCAATTTGCACGCCTAAAGCAAGCCGGACAACTCTATGATCAAAAACACCTGAAACACCTGAGACAATGGTTCACAAAAGTCACCTACGATGAAACACTCGGACTCCTTATTGATGAACACAGCACAAACCTTTTATAAATTGAAACCCATTACATTGAGGCGCTGCCCCTCTGATTTCTCCTGATAAGGGGCGGAGGGGTTGTCTTCTGACAAGTGTTCATTTATTTTCGGACTTTACGATAAATCGAAAGCCCTCACATATTTTAACTTGACTTTTATTTATGAACATTCTATAATATACCCATAAGATTTTTTAAGAGAAGTTAATATCATGGAAAACCAACAAACAATAGGAACTTGATTTAACGTAAAACGTTACACCACCCCCTAAAAAAAATTTTAACACCCGAAAAAAATCACTCAAAAACGCCCATGAACCTATACAGTACCTACACGAACAGCATAAAACACATAACCCTGGCACACAATATCCTCAAAACCATCGCGACATACAACACAATCACCGAAAAGCAAGCAGTCGTAGACGTTACACCGCACAAGGAATTAACAAAAACGTAGGAAGGAATTCCGAATTTCGTCACAAAAATTTTAAATATCTGATATATAAATTAACGTGAATTTGATAATAAAACCCGTAAGGATTGAAATACATCAAAACGAAGCGAGCCCCATCTGATTCCCCCCTGATAAGGGGGGTTAGGGGGGTTGCCTTTCTGTTCAGATACTCCGATAAACGCCCCTGAACAAACATATTTCTTTACCGTTTGAGGCAACGCAGCCGAAACAGTCTTTGAAATTGGAATATTAACTTGACAAGCCTTTTCTAATAGTGTATAATATATATGGATAATTGGCAGAACGTGTGCAAGAGGGTGGGATGGCTGAGTGGACGAAGGCGGCGGTCTTGAAAACCGTTGTGGCGAAAGCCACCGTGGGTTCGAATCCTACTCCCACCGCCACATGAAGGAGAGGTGCAGGAGTGGTTGAACTGGACTGCCTGCTAAGCAGTTATGGCGAAAGCCATCGTGGGTTCGAATCCCACCCTCTCCGTTCTATCGTAAAGCCCGGAATTACGGAAACACATCAAACCGAAGCGATGTTCCTCTGATTCCCCACTGCGGAGGGGTAGCTTCGTACAGCGGATACCTATGCCCAGACGCGCCTGTAGCTCAGTGGATCAGAGCATCTGACTACGGATCAGAAGGCCGGGGGTTCGAATCCTCTCAGGCGCTTTTTAGACAATTCCCTCCTGATAAGGGGGGTTGAGGGGTTCGCATTCCCCCCTGACAAGGGGGTTAGGGGGGTTGAGGGGATCGAATCCTCTCAGGCACTTTTTAGACGCAATGACTCGACAAAATGTGGATCGCGACCGTTTCTGGATGGCACGCGCACTTGCATTCGCACAGAAAGCGGCCGACGCAGGTGAAGTACCCGTCGGCGCGGTCCTCGTCCATGAAGATGTCCCTATCGCTGAAGCACATAACCTGCGCGAAACGTCTGGCAGCCCCATCGCCCACGCAGAGATGCTGGCGATACAAGCGGCATCTGAAAAAATCGGGAACTGGCGATTCACAGATATAACGCTTTATGTGACGTTAGAACCCTGCACCATGTGCGCCGGTGCGATTGTGTTAGCCCGCATTCCGAAAGTTGTTTACGCAGCAGACGACCCGAAAGCCGGAGCAGCCGGCACGCTTTACAACATCCTCCAAGACGATCGGTTGAACCATCGGGTCGAGCTTGTCAGGGGGGTGTGCGCAGACGAGAGCAGCGCGCTCCTGAAATCTTTCTTTCAGCAACGCCGCCGACCTCACAAATAAAGCGAATCGAAAGCGCGGCACGCATCGTGAAAACAAAAAAAATAAAAGGTTTTCGGAGTAGGGGGTTTTTGATAGGGTGTTTCTTCAAGGTTGCCTCGCCCGCTGTAAAGCGTCTCATTAATCGAACTCATAGCGAGTACGGTTTATGAATGGTTGAAAGTTATACGAAAGTTAATCATAGCATACGCTAAATGACGGAACCCCAGACGGGTCTCTTTG
>RKRO01000250.1 GCA_007571355.1 Candidatus Poribacteria bacterium
TTCAGAACATTGGCAAACTTTTTGACCTCAGCGAGGAGTTGGTTGTAACTGAACGTCTTATCTTCAGACGGATCGTTTCCTTCCCAAATAATAGCGGTTGCATCGCCGTGTCCTGCCTCTACGTGTCGATCAAGGCAGTTATAGCAAGCGTTAAGCGTGCCGCCTTCAAACCATTTAATATCGCCGTTAACAAAGTCGTAATTGCGAACGGTATCCCATTTTTGGTACCACGTCAACCGTTCAGCGATCATCGACCAAAACGCTTCGGGGTCTTGAATCGATTCTGCGTATTGTGTCTGATACGCCTCTAAAGAGTTGACGTGTGCGTTATCTATGGGATAGGCAGTCTCTGCCGGTGGAAAAAGGTTATTAGCCATATATTCTCTCCTATATAAATTTTATAACTATTAAATGTATCAATCCAAAAACTACTATAGTTTGGAGATTTCTTGTTGCGTGAGCGTTGTATTTTCAAAGGGCGTTCTATTTTTTCCGAACTTCGCGTATCCGTGGAACTTTAATAAAAAGACCGCACGGCAGCGGCGTGCTGTGTCTATAGCAAGCGGCATCCCCGTTCTTGCCCGCCGCTGGCGGGCTATGCGTTCTGAAAGGATATGCCGTATCCGTGACGTGGAACCCAAAATTGTCTGTCCAAAGTTTAGTAAAAACTATGAAGAGGTAAATAACAGCAAAATCATTTGTATCTTAGTACTTGCTTGAGTTGTTCATTTGCATCCACTAAGGGCTTCATTAATTCTGGAATGTCTGTCCATTTAAGTTGAGCCTGTACTGTTGTTTGCTTACTGATAATCCAAGCGAGCACTATACTAATATCAAAGGCATTTCGTGCTGGTGCGAATCTTTTATAAATTTCGCTGGCAGGGCCTTTAGTTATATAATACGCCTTTTCTTCATTATCATTTTCCTTAGGAGGACCACCAGCCAGAAGAGGACTGGAAGGGATTCGTAACTTTACTTGTTCATTATCAAGTTTAGAAGGGTCTGGTAACTTTTCTTCATCATCTTTCCCTTTTCTAGTACGTTTAACCTCAACATCCTCACCGTCTATAATGAGATGGTAAGCTCTGACGGCTCGTTCATAATTTCATTTTTTTCGGACTGTTGTATCAATCCAATGTGCCACTGTCTCCCGGTCAACCTTTGCTTCACGCCAAGATTTATATGCCTCACGATCCCTTGAAAGTTGATCAACATTCCTCTCTAAAAATGCGTAAATTTCAGAGAATACACTCGAATCCAATGCTGTTTTCTTTTTTCGGGCGATTTTTTTTAGATTCTCCTTATCTACCTCATAACCAGACAACATACCGTATGGAATTCGAGTTTTGGACTCGGGCTCATACCAACTTAGCCGAACATCTAAAGCTGTTCCTGGTACTACCGTATTTATGGCACTTACTTCAAGTTGCATAGGGTATCGGTCTGCCTCCTTTAACTGAAAGCTAGCTAGGGTAAAGCTGCACCACATCCGTTCACCATGCTCCGTAATTCGTAATGTGGGTTTAAGCACCTCTGAATCTGATATTATTTTTTTTAATGCCTTTGTAAACCCTTCAAAAACGTCCCGATGTTGAAAGAGGTGATACTGCTTTGAAACAGTACAAACTGGAATCTTCAGTCTATCTTTGATATATTCAGCATCATTTTCAAGAGATTGTCGGATGATTACATCAAGGTACTTATTCATACCTTCGTTTTCAAGCTGCCATCCTGATGTTCTGGTAAAATAAGGAATCCATTCCAGAATCTTTTCAACTGATCCTTTATATGTTCTTGCTGGTCGACCTAACCACTTACCTACTCCTATCAACATCTTAAAATCCTCCTCATTTTTTCAGAACTATAATCCAATCCGTGTGGATTCGCTCTTTTCTGGGCATTTTAACATAGTGCTTGATAATCTCCGAACCGAAGTAAGTTTCAACCTCAAAACCGACTTCTTCAGCAATCGGCATGAGATACTTCCAATTCTCAAACAGATGCCCCCGGATGCGATTATTACCAACAACGATAACATATCTACCACCTTCGCGCAAAACCTTGTGGACTTCAATAAGATTTTTCCACATATCCTCCAAATACTTGTAGGCAATGAACGCACGTCTTGGATCAATTTCAAAAATATTTGCTATAACCTTATCTGCCTCTGGCACTCCTATTTCATGACAGGTTTTATAATGGCTGGCTGAAACGCTTTCTGTACCGACGTTCCGCTTTTTCAAAGCCGTTAGAGAATTCTGTGCGAAGCCTAACCAATACATCTCTAATTGATGCGTTCTGGGATAGTCAACCGCATTGACGTAAGGTGGTGAGGTTACCGCCAGATCAAAGTAATTTGCTTCGTACTTAATATTTCGTGCGTCCATGTCATCTGGAAAATCGACGGTTATGCCCGATGGATATTCTTGAGAAAACGCTATCATCTTAGGAACTTTAGTATGGAGTGCCTTCGCAAATCTGTTCAATGCATCAGAAGGACGAACCAATTTGTTTAATTTCTTCCGAATCACTGTACGCGTGCAATTGTCATCGGCGTTGGAAACAGAACGGAGAATAGACGAAAAGCAAACTTTGAAGAAATTTTTAACAGCATCGTTAGTATCAAGGGATTGGATCTGTTTTTTCAAATAGGTTAACTCCAACAAAATCTCTTTGTTGAACCAATTGTCTCTATATGGAAAGTCCGGCAGATCGGATTCAGCAATGAGCGAAGGGCGATAATTAAGGATAGCCTCTAAAAGTGTTTTTTGCGCGGACCTGAGTTCTTTTTCCACCAAAGGTGTCACTTTTACGCTTGAAATGAAACGCGAAAACGGGTCAACATCAATTCCAACAGAGTTCCGCCTCGAGAGGAGTGCCTCAACATTTGTGGTGCCGCTGTCCGCAAAAGGATCAAGTACCTGGTCGTTTTCCTGAGAGTAGCGTTTGATAAGCCAGCGCGGTAACTCTGGAAAAAATTTGGCAGGATACTTGTGCAAGCCGTGCGTGAGGAAACCCTGGTCGTGGCTGATGAATAGAAACCTATCGCCGTCCCTTGCTGGTAGGTCAACAGGAATATCACCCTCTACCCGAACAACGCTTTCACCAAAATCATTTAGAATCTTTGTAATGTTATCCATATTTTTTCTGCAGAACTCTTCGATGCTCTGATGTGAAAATTCAATCCGCTAAGTCTTGATAATTCGCTCCCGTTCCAACTCCTCTATTCGTTGGCGAAGCACTTTGATTTCTTCTTGTTGATCGCGGACTGCCCTAATTTCCGTTTCTTGTTGGTCGCGGTTTCGGTTGTACTGATAAACAATAACCCCCATTGGCACCGCAACGAAAGCAATAATGGCAACGATTAAGGCGATAATTAAATGGCCTTGGAAGTCTATGCGTCTTCCCAGTGCTTGAATTTCAGTATCAATGCGTTTGCCCAACCGCACCTCAACCTCATCAATGCGTTTGCCCAATCGCACCTCAACCTCATCAATGCGTTTGCCCAACCGCACCTCAACCTCATTGACAATCTCGCGAATCTTCTCTAAATCCTCAACACTTAATTCCGCAAACACAGATGGACTGCAGCAAAAAAAGCAAGCGATGGCAAGCACCAATCCGAATATCTTCATAGTCGATTCCCCATGTCTTACAGGATAGACTCACTGTACTTTATGAAGTATAACACAATTGCCGAACACTTGCAACGAAATTTTTATCACCCAAAACGTTGAAACGCGACAGCCACCACATCCATCGTCATGGCTACGAGCCAGTGAATCGCCGCACCGTAGAGAAAGGATCGCGTTTCCAGTGCCAGCACACCGAGCAATACACCCGCAATAATTGAACCGAGTGCCTCCGGCAGAGGTTTCGTATAATGCAGAATAGCAAACGGAATCGTCTGAATCAAGATGCTATAATTCCCGAACTTCCGTTCCAATCCGAAAAGCATAAACCCACGAAAGAAGAATTCCCACGAAAACATATAAACGCCATACGCGAGTTGATACAATAAAAATGCTTGCCAACTGCTTGTAACGGCCTTGCTGAGCGGATATTTTTCTACAAAAGGCGGATACACGAGCACAGCAAGGACAACAACAGGTATCATCAGAACCCACGCCCCCGCTGTCACCGACCATCCCAGTTTCTGGTTTCCGAGTTGAACCCCGTAATTTTTTAGACGTTCCGCTGTCCCAAATTTTGCAACGAGTGCTGGAAAAAGAAACAACGTAAACGCCGTGATTAAAAACCAGTAAAAGTAGGGATGACTCTCTGGTAAGGGGAGGTTACTGAAGTATTCTGCAAAGTGCCGTCTAAAAAAACTCCGACGGCTATAATACCGGTGCAGCGTTAACAACAACGCAGAAGCAAGCAAGATAACAGGCGCTTGTCGTTCCCAACTGCGTAGATACTTTTCTTTTACTGTTTGTATAATATGGAAGATCATCTTGAATTCCTGTCGGCTTTACGGTATTATACCGTGAATGGAAAAAATTTGCAGCAGAATTGTAGTGTGAAAGAAGCAGTGCCAATATGCTAACACCTAAGCAGATCAACCGCATCTTAATCATCAGACTCGCACCGCTCGGCGAAACAGTTTTGACAACACCTGTCATCCGTGCTTTGCGTGAACATTTTCGAGACGCATATATCGCTTATATGGTAGCACCGACACGAGAAGATTTGGTATCCGCAAATCCGCATCTCAATGAAGTGCTGACCTATCAGGCTTCCGTACCGAAACTCATCTACCAAATTGCACGTCGACAATTTCAGATGGCAGTCATATTACAGCCGACGTTCCGCTTGGTACTACATACATTTCTTGCACGAATCCCATTTCGCGTCGGGTTCGAAACAAACGCAGCCAGAAAGAAGTTGCTGAACATCGCAGTCCCGAATAATACTGCACAACACGAGACGCAACGCTATCTTGATGTTGTTCGGGCATTGGGTGTTGAGATAACAGACGATGAACCGGAGGTATTTGTCAAGAGTGAAGGCAAAACGTGGGTAGACAATTTCCTTAAGACTCAGAAGATTGACGATGGCAAACCTGTCATCGGCATCAACCCCGGCGCTGCCACCGTTTATCGGCGTTGGGATGCAGCGAATTTTGCCATCCTTGGCGACTTGCTTCACGAAGCATACCGCGCACACATTGTTATCACGACCGGACCGCGCGAAGGTGAATTAGCCGTTCAAATAGCAGCGCAGATGGCATCCTCACCCGTTATTGTTGATCAGGCGACCCCAATGCAGCTCGCGGCACTGCTACAACGGTGCAACCTTTACATCAGTAACGATACGGGACCGATGCACCTCAGCACAGCCGTAGAAACACCGACGATCGCCTTGTTCGGCGCGTCAAACCTTATCCAGTGGGCTCCGCCATGGGAGAAACATGTCGTTATCGCTCGCAAGGATTGTCCGTTGATGAAAACATTATCGTCTAAAGAGTGGGACGCACACCCAGAGCGCGCTCGCGAGAATCTGGGAACGATTACGCCAGATAGAGTTATGGCAACAGTGGAGAAATGCATGCTATGAACACTGAACACAATCAGACAAACGGATTAGATGCCCAGCACCTACATAAATGTCTAATCGCTATCCGTTCCAGAATGAATCGGCAAGCACTCTTACAAACAATTGCAACGACATCCTTCTGTGGCCTTGTCCTGCTTGCTGCGCTATTCATCCTGAATCGAGTCGTTCTTCTACCGCTACAGATGTCGCTCATCAGTTCCATTGTCATACTCGCATCGATGGCGATAGGCATCTATCTGAGTCTCAAACAACGCAAGGATTTGTCATCTGTCGCACGTTTCGTTGACCAAAAAATGGAACTCAAAGAACGTCTCAGCACAGCAGCCGAGCTGATGCAGATGAGACAGCAAAACGAATTCGCGCAACGCCAGATCCAAGATGCAGCGGAGACTGCATCCACCTTGCACATCGTAGAAACAAGTCCGTATCTTGTGCCAAAACTCCTGAAACTGTTTCCAATTCCACTTTTATTCATTGGGCTATCTTTCACCGTCCCGCCTTTCTATGAAGTCCCGCAGCCGCTCACCCTGCAACAACAGGAAATATTGGATAGAACGATTCATGAACTTAATGAAAGGCAGGTGAAAAATTCAGACCTACAGCAGCGCATCAGCAATACGAAAAAAAAGTTAGAAGCCGCAAAGGATCTTGACACGGCACAAAGAAATCTCAGCGACTTAAAGAAAGCGGTACGCGAACAAAAATCCGAGCAAGCGGCCACTATCGCCGAAGCCACAGAGGCAAGTCAAAATTTTCGCGGCATGAACGCCGACCAACTCGCTGCAGAACTTGAGCGTCTCACTGAACAGACTGAGATACCGCCCGAACTCCAAGCGGAACTCATGAATCTTTTTGAACGCTTGGCTAAAAATCTACCGGAGGGGGCACTCAACGATTCACTGAATCAGATTCAGAGCAAGGCTGTCACACCGGAGACGTTACAGGACATCATCGATGCACTTGAGAAGGTGGACGCATCAGATGATCTGGCACAACTGGAGGCACAACTCACGGCAAGCCAAAAAGAATTGGCATTGGCAGCAATCGAAACTGAAACGCCAAGCGGCGGGAGTGCCAATAGCGATGGGGCACCCGGTCAAAATGCTGGCACCACTGAGGTACAAGGCACTGCAGAAAGCACATCCAATTCCGATCCACAGTCCAAATCACAGGCCGCTAATGCCGATACATCGGCGGACGAAGCCAACGGTGCGGGGACGACACCGCCACTCACGGGTAAGGAAACACCAATGTTACAAGTTAATGGAAACCAGTTGACGCTTACAACAGCCGATTCTGGCGATGCACAAGGGTTCTCCGATGTCTTTACAGGTGAGATACGCGATGGAGCCCCCGTCTATCTACCTTTCAACGATGCAGTCCTCAGTGCGTCGCGAGCGTACGCCGAGGCGATAGCTAACAATCGCATCCCTGTCCGGTATCGAACACAGATTAAAGCCTATGTGGAGGCGGTGGAGGCGATTGCAACCAAAAAATGAAAAAGAATATCATCAAAATCGCGATGGCTGTAGGTATTGTTACCATAGTGTATCTCGTATTGAAAGCCTATGGCGTGACAGACAACATCCGGCTGGAAAATGTTCCGAAGATCAAAACGTGGGTAGCAAGTTTTGGTGCCGGCGCGCCGCTGGTCTATATCGGACTCTACCTTGTGTCCACTGTCTTCTTCCTACCGGGCACCCCTGTAACCGTATTAGCAGGTTTCGTGTTCGGCCCGCTGTGGGGCATCTTATACGCTTCTATCGCTTCTATCCTCTCTGTTTCTGCTGCTTTTCTGATTGCCCGGTATGTGGCTCGTGACCTCATCGAAAACTGGGTCAAAGGGAACACACAATTCCAAAGAATAGATGAACAAGTAGAAGAACAAGGATGGCGGATCGTGATGCTTACGCGCTTAGTCCCTATTTTTCCGTTTAACCTCCAAAATTATGCTTATGGACTCACCAGCATTCGGTTTCCGACCTATGTTCTTGTGTCTGCGATCTTTATGTTACCCGGGACAGCGGTGTTTGTGCAACTCGGAGGGGCGTTTGTCAGTGGTGAGGGTAAGATTTGGAAGACTCTTCTTTATCTCGGAATCGCTGGCATCCTTCTGCTGTTGCTATCGTTGCTCCCGAAGTTCCTACAGAAACAACAAACGAAATTGTAATTCATAGAAGGCGGTCAGACTGCTGAATTAATACCGCTACTGCAGCGAATGCCTCTTCACGCGTACGGATTTCACCCGCAAATTGACGATCCTCAATTGCTTTGAGTAGATTCCCAATCTGCTTCCCCTCTTTCAAGTGGAAAGTCTGAATCAGATCCCTCCCTGTGATAAGTCTTCCCTGTTTGCGAATCGGTAGAATCTGTTCATAGTACGTATCAGCAATCTGTTTAAGGACTGTTGAGCCAATTGTATATGACGCAGCAGCATATAACAGAATGCCCCACCACTCCGACACATACTTTCTGAGAAACCGCATTATCTGTTCGTGTGTTAATTGTGGAATTATCCGTTTCAACGCCATGCTCCCTGAGAGGAGATTCGCCATAAATAGCACCGTTTTTCGACTCAACCGAAGGTGTTTACCGATACCGCTCGGATTATCTCCACAGAGAAAACTGAGTTTGATAAACGAACACCGATCCGCTTCCGTTCCCAATGCTGCATAGAGATAATCATTAAACGTACACCAATATGCGTCCAACGCTGAAGGAATCGGACTTTTTTCAAAAACCTCAAGTGAATGCCAAGATCTATCCGTCTCTCTAATAGATGGAACAGTTTGGCTAAGTAAGCCAACTGCCTCCAATTGTCTTAGGTAGGGATATGCGTTTTTAACCCTAAAAATTTTGACCAATTCATCACGGCATCTTTCCATCGCCACGTTGGACAGCAACAACCGATGCTTGACAACCGAAGTGATCGCATCCTCGGAAATCTCAAAATCCAACTGCGCTGCGAATCTATAAATCCGTAGCAGACGCACCGGATCCGCTTGCACGACCTTCTCACTCGGAAATCGGAGCAGCCCCTCCGCTAAGTCATTCATACCCCCACACGGATCAATGACGTGAAAGCCGTCCGGATCGCAGGGCTGCTTTGCAACCGTCCCGGCATTTTCAAACGTAACTGCCATCGCGTTAATCGTGAGATCGCGTAGACGTAAGTCCTCAATGAGCGATGCCGCTCGGAATTGCGCGAAATCCATGCTGAGCCATAACCCCTCTGAAACATCAGACTGTTTAACAATCACACGCGCAGTGGCTGGGGCTTCTTCAAGCACGATGCATGTCGCCTTGATACGCGCTGCAAACGCCTTCGCAAACGCAATCGCATCCGATGCTAAAGCGAAATCGATATCCGTCGTCTGGCGTTCAAGGAATAGATCCCTAACGCTGCCACCGACGAGATAGAGCTGGACACCGCGTGCATTGGCAAAATTACCAAGTGCCTGCATGATCGGATTGCCAAATAGTTCCTGAAACGTCTGAATCGTTGTGTTCATGGGTTGGCTCGCGCCTTTCGTCGTTGTGCTTTCTGCGAACGAAATAGGATACCGTCCAGATGGAGATGCGTCGCATAACCGATGAAACCTGCGACATAGAAAGGCAGACCCCTACGGAGCGCATCTGGCAGATCCTCCCAATCGCGTAATCCATAGAAATCTGATGTGAGATTAGCACCCGATACCCATTCTGCATAGTCGGTATAAATCGGGATTAAAAGGAACACACCGGGAAGCAAAATCATCGTAATCTTGGCGTGTGTCCATCCGCGGTGTTTACTCATAATCGGAAGCATCGCAAACAGACCTAATAGTGCCGATTCCAGATACTTTTGAAAAAAAACAATTAAGACTACGTTTAGTAGAAACAGTACCCTGTAAAATATCTTTTGACTCTTGCTCTTAATATCAACATCTGGCCACAATCCAAAAAGCACTGCTACTGCAAAACAACCGATGATCTGTAGAGGGGCTCTCACCGGTGGAATCGTTGGATTCCAATCTTGTGGCACCGTAGCATAAAGGATTGGAACAGCGATAGTAGCAATAAGCGAGATAATGAAAAAAGTACTGTAAGCCACTAACCCGCCGATCCAGTGTTCGCGAAACATGCTCATGCTAAACATTATAGCGTACTTTTTTGAAAAATGAAATTGCTTTAATCGTCTTCTACAGAGCCATTCAATCCTCAGTTTTCAGAGCATCTCAGGAACGGGCCCGCGCTTGTGATTCACAAGGATCGGGGTTTCGACCCCCTCTCACAAGGGTGATTTGGCACAAATGAAGAGTTCTGCGTACATATTTTCCTTGACACATTTACAAAGATAATGCTAAAGTTACCGCAAATCTATAGTTGCCTAAGGAACCCCAATGCCGACACTCGACTTCAAAGGTAAACAATTCATCTACGGACACCACCTCACCGTCCCCATCCGCACCCTACAGGTAGACGCGGAGAAATCGCTGCCTGCGAATTACCCCCCCCCACTCATCATAAGTTAAGTAAAAATAACAACCTCATCATCCACGGCGATAACCTCCACCCACTCAAGGCACTCCTGCCCCTCTACGCCGGAAAAATCAAGTGTATCTACATCGATCCCCCCTATAACACGGGCAATGAAAAATGGGTCTACAACGACAACGTTAATAGTCCATTAATGCAAACGTGGCTGCAAAAAAATAGCCCGATTGACGTTGAAGACATGGAACGTCATGATAAATGGTTGTGCATGATGTGGCCCCGGCTGCATCTCTTGCGGGAGTTGCTCTCTGATGAGGGTGTAATCTTTATTTCAATTGATGATAACGAACAGCACCACTTACGAATGCTGATGGATGAAGTTTTTGGATCAGAAAATTTCGTATCTCACATCATATGGCGTAAACGAGGAGACCCGCCCAGCAATAAGAGGTTTGCAAGCACAACAGAATATCTCATAATGTACGGCAACGAAGAGAAAATCAACTTGCGGCAACGGGGAGAAGGTACCGGAAATTTTGCCAATCCTGACAATGATCCACGTGGTGAATGGCGGTACGAAAAACTGTTTATCAGCAACAAGGGCGGCAGAGAAACACAATCAATGATCTACCCTATCATCAATCCTGTCGATGGGAAAGAGCATTGGCCTCCTGCAAACAACCGATGGGCTATATCTAAAGATAAAGCTGAAGAGTATCTCAAGGCCGGGAGGATAGTCTTTGGGAAAACCAGACCTATAAGGAAGAAATTCAAGTCGGAACTGCGGCAGGGAATCACATGGTCAAACTTATGGACAACAGACAATCACGGCAAGTTTCCAATGAATAGAGATGCTAATGCTGAAATCGTTGAACTATTTGAGGACCAGAGGTTTGAGACACCCAAACCAGTCGGTCTCATTGATCGCATTCTTCGCATTGCCACTGGCCCCAATGACATAGTCCTCGATTCCTTCGCTGGTTCTGGTACCACTGCCCACGCAGTTTTGGCACTCAACAAAGCAGACGGCGGCAACCGAAAGTTTATCCTCGTGGAATGCAAAGACTATGCCGATACCATCACAGCTGAACGCGTCCGACGCGTTAGCAACGGCATTCCCACTGCCAAAGATAAAACTCTCCAAAACGGACTCGGCGGCAACTTCACCTACTGCACCCTCGGCGAACCTATCGACGAAGAAGGCATGCTCACCGGCGAAAACCTGCCAACTTACGAGACGCTTGCACACTACATCGCCTATACCGCCACAGGCACCGCATTCAATACCATTACAAAGCAGAAAGATTATTGTTTCGGTGAAACCCATACCATCCGTTTCTATCTCATCTATGAACCTACATTAGACTTTTTGGAGAGTCCCAAGTCCGCACTGAATGCCAAACGTGCAGAACAGATCGCCAAAATGTGCAAAGCAACGGGTAAAAGGGCCTATGTGTATGCGCCACAGAAATTTATCAGTCAGAAGGAGTTGACCGGTATGGGTATCACCTTTTGCCAACTTCCTTACAACATCCATCGCTTCACAGAGACGTAGAG
>RKRO01000345.1 GCA_007571355.1 Candidatus Poribacteria bacterium
TTGTGCGTTTTCAACATCGCGGAAAACTGCTGGCCTCAGGCGGTGCCGACGGTCTGGTCTACGTCTGGCAATTGCGAGGCAGCCTCCGTTCTCAGGCGGTTCATGAAGCCGCTCTGACAGCGGGGGTCACAAGCCTCGTTTGGGCACCGAATGACCAATATATTGCTGTTGGTGACGAGTTAGGTAGGGTAAGCGTTTTTTCGCTAAGTTAAAGTTCAACATTCAAACAGAGTCAGTTGCCTGAGATCTTACTTTGGTCATTTAACCAGGCTAAGATATTAGGCAACGGATAACCGCGCCTACCCGTCCAGTTCTCACTTGAGATCACATTTCAAAAAAGATAACTGTGCAGCGGTAAAAAACAAGATATTAAAAAGAATCAACAACCCCATAGGAAAAATCACACTTTGATACGAAATACGTTCTTTAAACCGTGGTATTGCATTCGGATCCACCGGTTTTTGAGACAACCCTTCTCTTACAGGATAGATATGTAAACTATCTGGATCGTCCCTATCCGCCGTTTTGATAAAGTCTATAAAGGTTTGTCTATAACGGCGCACCTGTTTGACGAAATCCATATAGCGTGTAATCCCTGTGCCTGCTAACCCTTCCATCGCGTGTTGGAAGCAGACGATCGGAGAGATTTGGGTGAGTTCTCGGGCAAGTTTCACCTGCCTTAATTGCTGGTCTACATGTTCATCAGCGATGCGTGTTCTTGTCTCGTACCTTCTTGTAAAATATGTCGCCCAGCGGCGCGTTGCTGATGGGTTGTCAGGCGAAGGGGCTTCGCTTAACTTTGTTGTTTCCAATAATTCCATCGGGCGAAATTCATCTTCAATGTTTGCCAATTGCGCACGTTTTCGCGAGGAGACGATTTCTATTGATGGAATCGGATCAAGGGTCCCAACGAAAAGTCCGAGTAGGCTCGGAAAGATGAACGCTAAGCATACCCACGTTAATAGCAGCCATACTAAACTGGTGATGGCGTTTGATACCCGACTTGAGAAGAACAGTCCCAGAAAAATAAAGATAGAGATATGCAGCGCAAAAAGCCCTACCATTCCCAAAATTCGGAGCGAATCGCCTGAATCAAAAGGAATATTCCCCGAAAGATAGATAATCAGTAAATTCATCAGGATACCGATAATAAGCGGCACCGCAAGCGTCAGCAGAGCACCCAAGTATTTCGCGAACAATACCTGTCCTCGAGAGATTTGGTTGGCCATCATAAGGCTCAGTGTTCCCTTTGTCCGTTCCCCGGCAATAGCATCAAAAGTGAACAGAATCACAAAAAAACTCATGAAGATACCGATGAATACCCAGTCGATTTTGATAAGTGTCGTTACGTCGCTGCCGTGATTTGAGGGTAGGTATTCAAGTGACCATAGTTCTCGCCAATGGTATGCTGTCGTTACGCCGCCGCCGCGCGCCGCTCCTGAGCCTACTATGGGGATAGAACGCGGGATGAGTTCATCAGTGCCGTCAGCGCAGAATTTGAACGGACTTGGCTGCTTGTAAATCTCACCAGGCCCGCGCATTGCGAGTCTGCCTAAACTCTCCTGTGCATTGTTTTTGACATGCGATAATCTGCTTTCCATCGCGCGATGATACGCATTGGCTTCTTCTCTATACCCGCTATCGCCAAAGCCGTATATGAGCGCGTTCGCCACCATTAGAACAGGCAGCAGAATTATCATTAAAACGAACCGCAGCGTCATAAGATTCTGATATATCTCTTTCTTCGCAATCTGCCAAATCATAATTTTAATTTTCCTTGCGGTTCGTTGAGGTGGATTTGGATGCTGAGGTTTAGGATTATGAAAGTTGTCTTTACTAACATTTGAAACTTCAACTCAGATCATACCGGAGGAACGATACGTATGTCCCCATGAACAAGCTAACATTCCACGCCAATAAGATAAAAATGTCACCCAATGCAAGAGAGAGATTCTCAGAAAGGGAATTAGATCGGTGCTGAAAGATGGGGAGGTCTGCAAACTCGGCTTTTCCTTGATCCCTGGAGAACCATGCCCGCGCTGAAAACACGTTTTTATTGGTAAGATAGTCAACAATTTGACGCTTATAGTTTCTCGCCTGATTTATAAAATCGTTGTAACTATTCCTGTCTGTGTCTGTTATTGCCCCGACAGCAAAACCGTAAACATCGGTGAATGAGAGACGGGAGATATTTCTACCCAATTGCCTATTCCGTTCATCAACTGCTTCTCGTCGTTTGAGGATCTCCTCGGCTTTATCTGCATAGCGAATGCGAAGCGGCTCTTGATAACCTAATACCGCCTGAAATTTGGTGGTGTCCATCTTGTGAATGGGTTTAAGCGCGTAGAACTCTTCAAATCCGAGTTCCCCCGGAGAACTCATGTTCAACCCTACTGAGATTTCTCCTTCATAGGAAATCGCACTAATTGGATGTGCGTGTCCGATCATTTTGAGTACCTGGGCAGTCCGTTCTTTCTTGAAATCTTCCCATATCGTTCCAATCTGTTGCCGAACCTCTTTTTCGGATTGAGATTTATGCATCGGGAATTTCACGACTGCTAATGTCGCTAAATTTGAATGAACAATCGTCAGGATACCCCAGACAAACATTGAGAGAATCAATGTCGTCGATGCTACCTTTGTCCACACGGATAAGAGCATCCCCAAAAGATAACAGATTGACACATACAACAGTGAAACAAGGAGTATCATGAGGAGGCGTAGCAGATCACCAATATCAAAATCAGTCGCCGGAGAGGCATAAGCGATAACGACTCCGACGGTGAAACTAATTACCACAATCGGAAACAGAGACAACATGCTGCCGAGGTATTTCCCCAGCACGAGTGCATCCCTTGGTACCGAATTGGATAACACCAGTTTGAGTGTGCCGTCCTCCCGTTCGCCCGAAATTGTGTTATAAGCAAACAGGATCGCCAACACACTGAGCACGATTTTGAAGACGAAAATGACATCAATGGCAAGGAAAATCGAAAGGAAGGGGTTATCCGATCCCTGCTTTTGTGCTTCTTTCTCCCAAATAGGTGTTGCAAGTTCGATGCTTACCATATCCGCACCGGACTTTTCCATCCCTACGCTAAAGATACTGAGCGGATTCGGTTTTCTGTGTGCTTTCGGATTAATTTGGCTGTAAAGATCCCAGGTGCGTATCTCTTCTTGATGTTCCTGAAGGGCGGTGTGATATGCCGATAACCGCTTTTCGTAATCTTCTATCTGAACAAAAACGGCAGCTGCCGTTGACATCAGGCAAACGACAAAACCGATCATGAATCGGGATGTCAGCACATTCGAGGTGAATTCTCGCTGGATAATTAGCCAAAGTGTTGTCATAGGTTTATACCGAACGTTTGAAACAGAGTACCCCGCGCCGCTCTGTACCGACGTAAAATGTGTTTTCATCAACAACGAGGGATGTCACAATCCCCGAAATCTCTGGCGCGACCTGTTCCCAAGTGTCGTTATCACTCTGCAGGCGATAGATACCTTCATCGTTAGCACCATAAACAGCACCCGCCGCTGTTGCTAACGATCTAATGATGATATCTTCTCCCGCTTTATCGGTGATTGCATGCCAAACAACACCATCTTTTGAACTGAAAACGCCTTTATCGGTTGCGACATGAACCGTTGCATCGGCGAAAACAATTTGATTGAAATGCGCAACAGATAGCGTCAGATGTCGCGTAACGTCGTTCCAACTGTTTCCACCATCAAGCGATCGGAAAAGCTGTCCATCCCGTTTACCGACATAGACGGTCTCTCCTGAAGCCGCAATTTTAAAACGTTGTGCCATGTTTTCACGCGTGAGTTCACAGGTTTCTTCGACACCGGTATCCGACCATCTTGCGTCGCCCGGTTTCCATCGGAAGAGTTTATAGTTGTATTCCATGTAATACGTTTCTCCACTCACCGCGAAGTTACCGTATAAACCTTCCAACATCAATGTGTAAGTGAGTTGATGGTCGTCTTGTTCTTGACCCAATAGTTTTAGAAAACATTCTGCACCAAATTTCGGATTCTCGCGTATGATCTGGGGTGATAAATCCTCAGCATCCGCATCAGGATCCGTAGAGCGGGTAAAGGTAATCTGTGTCCTTTGTCCCGGAAGTCGATCAGATCCAAACGGAAATGTTACTTCACCAAGCACGGCCCACATGAGTCTTGCTGAATCTCGCGAGGGTGGTGCTTTTCCCTCTTGAAAAATATAACCCTCTACAGGAAGTAAGCGGTTTTTCTCCGGATCTAAACGATAATAAGCCGTCTCACAATTACGTCGAATTCCTTTTGCGTACAGGACACCGTTGGCTTCGGAAATCTGCACAATTAGCGGCGCGTCTTCCCTATCTTTTAGTTTCGCATTGAACCTTGGTATCTCAAGCGTATACTTTGGTCGTTCGATGTCGACAGCAGTCCAAGAACTCCCTGCGTCTGTTGATTTGACGACACCCGCAGCAACCGTCGCGTACAGCACCTTAGATGCTTTTGAATGTGGACTCATTTCTAAACGGAGTAAGGTATCCACGCGGCACTCAAACCTTGTATTAAAGCGGTGCCAGGTTTCACCTCCATCGGTTGACCGGTGAATACCAGAGAGTCCGCCCGTATAAAACGTGTTTTCGTCAACAGCCACAGCACAGTTCACGCTAAACCGCATAGGTGTAATGCCGGAAAATTCTGTGGAACACCATGTGTTTCCAGAGTCCGTGGAGCGAGCTACAACGCCTTCCTCGCCACCTATCAGCAAGACAGTTTTTCCAGAGGCGACCAGTTTAGTCTGCGGCAACGTTTTCATTAGAAGATTCCGGGCATCCGTAGGTGTTATGTCTGTCCATGAATCGCCTCCATCGGCTGATCGGAAGACCCACCAAGACTCCTGACTCATGTCACAAAATTTATGGTAATTTTCATATAGCGTTCCGTCGCCTTCCATTATATTGACTTCACCGGCGACATAGATATTGCCTTCAGACACCGCTAAAGAACGCGCGACTACAGTATTGTCCACCGGCAACCGTAGGTGCTCCCAAATTCCTGTTTTAAAGCGGTAGATTCCGAGAGCGGTTCCAGCAAACAGAGAGCCTCCGCTCCACTGTAGTGTATAAATTCCCGATTCTGCTGTGAAGCGGCTGTCTAAACCGTCATTCATATTTTTCCACGAATGTCCAGCATCATCCGATTGGAAAATACCTTTATTAAGGGTAACGTAAAACGCATCTTCCGTAACCAGTAATTCCCTCACGTGTCCGTTTGGACAAGAACCGATAGCATCCCAAGTTTTGCCACCATCCGTTGAGGCGAACAACGTATCCGATGGTATTATATAAAGCGTACTATCGTGATAAGCCATGGGGATATCACCTGCGGCCTTTTGATGCAAAACATCCGAGTTAACAGGGTACCATTCATTTTCACTCACCGGCAATTTGTAGATGTTCTCATAACCTATCACAGCATAGAGCGACTTGTCCGAAGTTTTCGTTAACGTCCCTACTGATGCCGCCACACCCGGTTCATTCATCTGAATCCAATTCATAACATCCTCCATAATATCACCTGATGCTTGGGCATCTGACGCTTGCGAGCTGCCCAAAGCCTCGCGAACGATAGGTGTCTCTTTCTGCAATCGTTTCCGAGCGCGGTGAAGTCGGCTTTTGATCGTGTTCGGCGACAGCTCCAGAAAATCGCCGATTTCTTCACAACTCATCTCACTGAGATAGTGGAGTGCTACGACTGTCCGTTCGCGCGCCGTCAGTTTTTGCAGAAGGTATTCAACGATCTCGCGTTGCTTGTCTGTTGCCGAATCCTCAATCTGTTCCGTCAGATATTGGGTATAGAACAGTGCCTCTATCTCTGATGTATCCATCGCCTCCAAAGATTGCATCGGGATTCTTTTCTCCGCAAGCCATGCCAGAGAACAGCGGGTAGCAATCATATAAAGCCACCCTGAAAACCGGTTTGGGTCTCTCAGCGTGCCGAGTTTTTGGTAGGCTTTAAGAAAAGCGTCCTGCGTGATTTCTTCAGCAACTTGGTAATCTCTTACGCGTCGCCATACGAACGCGTGTATCTGCTTCTCGTATTTTCTCACGAGTGCAGTGAAGGCACCTTCATCGCCTGCTAAGATGCGTTCAACGCATTTCGCATCGTCGTTTTTCATGTGGATCCTCCAATCAACAACATTGGCTTGTGATATGTGACAGATATTTGAGGGCTGTCGGTTGCAAATTCGTAATTTTGTGTTTTTTTAATGACAAAATGGCGACGTTGTGTGATAATGCTACTGCTGAAAAGTGATTTATGTGCTGTACGGACCTGAGAATCGGACATATAACAGGAGGAACAGATGGCTCATGAACTCATGACGAATGAAGAGAATTACGCTTTTGATGTGGCAGGCTACCTACACGTTCCCGGCGTTCTCAGTCAGGAAGAGGTAGCGGCACTCAACGAGGCATTAAACGCATTTAGTGAGAACGAGATGTTGTTAGGGGGCGACACGCCGCACCGCGAATTGTTTCGCGACTTACTGGTACATCCAACATTGGTGTGGTATCTGAACCAGATCATCGGACACGGTTTCCGACTCGATCAGGCACCCCGATTGTTGGGGCAGCGAGAAGGTGAAACCGGTCTAACACTCACCGGCGGCGATGAACCCAGAAATCCATCCTTGGCATACCGCATACAAAAGGATAGGAGGAGCTGCCAAGGTGTGAAAGCGGTCTGGGCGTTGGACGACATCGAAGAAGACGACGGTGGACTCGTCGTTGTCCAAGCGAGCCACAAGAGCAATGTCGAAACACCGCACGACTTGGCAACCGGCGTTGATGATATGGACGTAGTGGTGCAACCGGAATTCAAGGCAGGTGATATTTTCTTGGTTGCCGAACCGACACTCCAAGGCGTTCGTCCCTGGAAAAACGAACCGAAAAGGTTGTTGAGTTACTGGTATGCCGCGCGTGCAGCAATCCAATCCAATCCGGTTGGACCCCACTCGGAAACTGAAGCTTTGCCGGGATGGGCGAACGAAGCAACGCCAGCGCAAAAGGCTGTCATGTATGTCCCCGGGTATAAGGGTTCAAGTCCGCCACCCGTCCTCAACACAGACGGCGAAGAGGCATGGGTGGAGAAAAACTCGACGGTCGTTCATCCATCAATTTATATGCGCGACCCGAATTCAGGTATTGATGAGAAAGAATTCTATTTCTGGGACCTAAACGGGTACCTCGTAGTGCGCGGTGTGATGGATGAGCAGTGGCTGGCAGAAGCAAATGAAGCGGTGGATAAATTCCAAGACCGCATCGTTGTCGGTAGTGAACTGGCGGGCGGATCGGTCAGTCAAGCCGGCACAGGGCGTCCGCTCCTACCGGGCCTGTTAAGTCTACCCGACCCTTATAATGCTCCCTTCCGTCGTATGATTGCGCATCCTGCTGTGGTGCAGCGTCTCAATTGGATGGGCGGCAGCGGTTATCGTACAGGTGGCGCGACCGTGTTCTGTGCCGTTGAAGGCACATCCGGACACTCACTCCACGATGGCAATGAACCGATGAGTCCATCACGCGGTTATGATTTCAAAAACGGGCGCAGTTATGCCGAGACCGTCACGATCACATGGCAACTGCGGGATGTCGAACCCGGACTCGGCGGTTTCGCGTGTGTACCCGGTTCCCACAAGACGCAATACTCGATGCCACGCGGCATTCGGACATGCGACGACACAATGGGGTTAGTGGTACAACCTGTTATGAAAGCCGGGGATGTCCTCTTCTTTATGGACGGCGGTTGTACACACGGTGCCTTAGCATGGAAGAACCCCATCCCCAGGCGTGGTGTCCTGATTAAGTATCAGTCGAAAAATGTCAACTGGGGCGGTGGTGTAATAGATCCGCAGGACAGATGGGGCAATATGGTCGAAGATATGACCGAAGAACAGTTCGCTGTCATGCGAGGTCCCGAACGCGATGGTCGACACCGAACGGTACCGCGGCTGGTTGTCGAAGATGGACAGGTGTTCGTTTCGTATGACCCAGAAGGCGATAGTTATGCATCAAAGCATCGCCGAAAACCGGGGGAAAAACGTTCATAACAAACCTGTCTCCATCTAAATGCAGGCAGGGTTTGAAACCCCGCCAGTGCCTTAATACGTGGGACTCCAAAAAACACGCGGTTCCATAAGGAGCGTCGAAATGAAACACAATAAAGTCCGATGGGAACGGATGTTTCCAGACGAATTAGAAGCGGCGTTAGCGGCGTGTCCGATGGTCTATCTACCCTATGGGTTGTGCGAACCGCACGGTTGGCACAATGCCGTCGGGATGGATGCGATTCGCGCACACGAATGCTCGTGTCAGGCAGCGCAAGCACACGGCGGGATTGTCGCTCCACCGTTTTACTGGCACTGCCATGAAATCGGCGGCTACGGTTCCTGGGGACACAACCAAGTCAACCAAGAACGACCGTGGCTAACAGCGATCCCACCTTGGATGTTTTTGAAGAATATCTGCTATCACATTCGAGCGGTAGATGCACTCGGTTTTCACGGTGCGATCCTGTTTTCGGGACATTCGGGTCCGCATCGGTTGGACGTGCCGGTGGTGATTGAAATTATGCAGGCACACGTCGGCGTTCGGATGTATTCGACGATGAGCATCGGGACGGATATCGAGCGTTTCCTAGACGGTAAAGGATTGGGCGGACACGCGGGACGCGGGGAAACATCCCTGCTCTGGGCAGTCGCACCAGATTGTGTGGATATGTCGCGGATGCCGACAGACGAGACACGCGTACCCGATTTCGCAATGGGGGCTTTCAACGAATCCTCCAGTCGACGCGTCGGGGAACAGATGGTAGCAGATATTGTGGCGTATTTCGGTGAAAAGACGAAGGAATTGCTGACGGCATACAAAACAGAGGTGACGAATCACACACCCCTAACGTTTGACGATGTGGAAGGGATTTGGGAAGACGAGATCCGACCGAAGTTGGCTGAGTTCGCTTCCTTGCAGCCCCCCGAACCAGCACCGCCTTCCGATTCTCGATGGTATCCGAACTCACAAGTACCGAAAAAAGGACGAATACTTTAACATATTCCGCTTGTACCACAAACTGTTAGTTTGTGTTTCCGTATCGTATCGCTTCAGCAAGTGTTGTAAATACGCAACATAATTTCAGCAATGATATTACGATGAAATTTAAACACCTCAGTCAATCCGCACTCGCAAAGAAGGTAACCGTTTGGACAATCCCCACCTTACTCCTATTTTTCGGGTTTCTCTTTAACCTGTGGCATGTCGCGGAGCAGCAGTGGTTTACCAATCATCAGCGAGATACCGAAAGCCTCGTGATTGGAAGAATGGTTAAATCCCATCAAGACGGCATCTTCTCGGCAGGGGGGCTGAATGGCGCGGGAACAGCGACGAATATCCAGCAGGAATGGATAACTTCGAATCAGATTGACAATCAATACGCAGCCTATCTCAACAGCGGTTCCTTTGATACATTTTCAACTTATATGTCCCAACCCGGCGGTCAAGGCATGATTTTCAGTTTGTTCGACGGGCTTATGCCGCTATCGCCGAAAATTAAGTTAGGGTGTTTCTATGTGTTAACGGCACTCCTCTCAGCCATCGCATTGACTTCGATTATAGGTTGGTTCTACGAAGAATTGGGCGGGTGGGTCGCGATATTCGTCATAGTTTCGGTGGTGCTTTCCCAGTGGTTGACAGTCTTCGGTAAAAATCTCTGGTGGTGTCTATGGGCATTCTATCTGCCGATGATTATGGGACTGTACTTCCTCAAACATCACAGAGAGACCCTGAACCGCCAACACATCAGGTTTGGGGTTCTGATCGCCATCGCAGTCTTCATCAAGTGCTTTATCAACGGTTTCGAGTATATCACCACCACGTTGGTCATGATGCTGGTGCCATTCGTCTATTATGCCATCCTCAATAAGTGGAGCGGTCGTCAATGCGTGAAATGGACGCTTGTCGCCGGAATCGGTTCAGGTGTCGCAATTTTTCTCACTCTCATCATATTATGTTTCCAGATCGGTGCTGCAAAAGATGGGTTTATGGATGGGGTTGCGCATATCATCTGGTCTTTCGGTAAACGCACGTATGCAAATGCGGAAGACTATCCGCCAGTATATGCTGCCAGTCTGAACGCGAGTACGTTAAGTGTGGTCATGACTTACATGAACGGTATTTTCTTTGACCTCAACAACTATCTATCCATCAAGAACGCCTTCGTCTCCAATTTCCTACTGAAAATCCGTTATGGCTACCTGATTGTTCTCTTTATCGCGATGTCCGCGCTGCTATTTTGGCGTAGTCATAAAGTCATGCCGACAGAGCGAAAAAGACACTTCATTGCCTTAATCTGGGCAACATGGTTTTCAATCTTAGCACCTTTATCGTGGTTCATTATCTTCAAGGCGCACTCGTACATCCATACGCACATGAGTTTTCTTTTATGGCAGATGCCGTTTACGCTCTTCGGCTTCGCCGTGTTCGGTGCTGCTGTTATGGGATGGACGAAAATAAATAACTGAATCAAAACATGAAGGGGTATGAGCATAAATTGATTAGATCGGTGGATTGACAGAAACCAATTGCGTCCCGACGAAATAGAGGGTAACCGCTTTTTGAAAGCTGCCAGTTTCTTTGCATGGACAGCCATAGAATACGGCAGAGATAGATACAGCGATAAAAATATGCCCCAAAGTGAGCAGTGTCGGGCATATTGTTAGCAAAGAGATGCAGCTATGGTTTGATAAACCTGCACTCCAGCAATTTTACAAAGACAGTCGTATCAATTTGGACTTGGTCTATTGATGAAAACTGAGCCAAATAGGTCATTTATACTGTATCGCATCAATCTTCCAAGTTGGAACATCCAGCAAGCCACCAAAAAACTTGTAGGGCAAGCATGCCTTAGCCCTACAAGTTTTGTTTAATCAAGTATTGCGTTCCGAACGAAAGTTATTTTTACTGTGAATAATCGTTCCGTTTCGCTGGATCATCCGTGAAGTATTCGACGAACTCCCATTCAAAACCGTCCGCATCAATGAAATAGACTCGTTTTCGGTAGGGATGCGGTCCGACCTTAAAACCCTCCTTATATCCGGCAGCCAGCAGGCGTTCTTTGATGCCTTCAGCATCATCAACAGCAAAACCGAGATGGTTTACGTAGTTTCCCTTACGGTCACCTGTGAAAGGGTGCTTGCGGTCTGACAAGGCGATATAAAAATCGTCAGTGCCAAGATGACACCATTTTGTTCCGTTTGCATTATCACCACCACCCCTGACTCGAAAATCTGGAAAAGCAATTGTTAGAAAATCGATCGCTTTTTCAAGGTCGTTCACGGTCATGTTGGCGTGTTCAAGATAACGGCTCATTTTTAGATCCTCCTAAAGTATGGTAGTTGTTGTAGCATAGACTGCTAGTCTGTGCTTCTGAGTCTGCAAACTAAAAGTTTTGCGGTGTACTTGTCCAGATGCGACGTGCATCGCGCTACAAATAGGAAACTCACGTTAATAGCCC
>RKRO01000002.1 GCA_007571355.1 Candidatus Poribacteria bacterium
GAGCTTTAAGGCGAAATACATTAGTCCTATAAATTATATTATACACGAACCGAATTGTCAAATCGAGTTTTCAGGAGATAGTATACTCAGAATTTCCTCACAATATCCTTCAATAATCGTAAGCTCATGCGCTTGGAGTACTTCCGAACGATTATGTGCCAACGGGTTTCTGCACCTCGCAAGCAACTGTTTGCGGTGCTCCCAATGACTCGGGTTGTGCCCAAAAATTGGCTTAAAGTGCGGTTCCCATAATCCCTTCGCGCAAATAATCGTAAATAAGTCTGCTGGATAAGTAAAATCGATCAAATTTAGTGAAGCTCTATCCCCAAATGATCTTTCTTCTTTCTGTTGTGCTTTCCGATACTCGTCAAAAATGGACTTCAAGTTAGAACGACCCCTTTCCAGTTTTTGAATCCACTCCTTCCCATGTATGGCAAACATAGTGGTTGTGATTACTTCGCGAAGTGCCTTCTCAGTGTCTCTCCAAAGGGGCCATAAATCAGCATCAAATTCCGCAGAGCGTTCATGCAACTTGAGATAATCATGAAAGTGCTCTGAGTAGGCAGTATAAGTCCCATTCTCGTTTGGCTTGATCAGACCGTAATTTTGCAGTTCGGTCACATCAATTTGCTTGACATCAATGACGGGCCCAAACAAAATTTGGATCAACTTATTAAGCGTTCCATCCTCCCTCAGTAATCGAATCATGTCGTCATAATGTTCAAAAATGGATTGGAGAACAGCATTGGCAGCTTTATCAACATCAATTTCTTGCTCCTGATTTTGACGAAATCCCTCAACAATTTCCCAACCTAACATTTCCAACAGGTAGGGGTGAGATCCGCAGTAAAACAAGACACGTGTTTTCTGTTCGCCAGAAATTGAAATTCCAATATCTGAAAACCGGGAAAAGTAGATTTCTAAGTCGTCATCATTAAACATTCCCAAACGCTGAACCTGAAAAATGTTGTGAAAGGGAGATGTTGATCCTGCTAAACGCTCGATATCTCTAATACTTCGACGAGACGTTAGAACAAGCGAAAACCCGTAATCTGGGTAATCGGCGAGTTCTCGTAAACGTTGAAAGGCCGTGTTTCCTTTGAAGAGATACCGCGCGTGATCAAATTCATCAAGAATAAGAAGCATCCGATATCCAATTTCTCTAATTTCTGTAAAAAAGTCTTTAATTTCATTCCATGAATCTTCAGTTGCCAATGCGTAGTCAGCTAAGTCTTGAACAGCGTCTGATAACCAACCTAACCTTGTCATTCCTCTAACGCACCCCTTTACAAGCGCGTGGAAAAAATCCGACGGCAGATCGTATGAAGCAACCCCCATCCAAATCGGTAAAACCCCTTTCATGGTTAGGCTATTTTTCTGCTCGATGATTGCTTTGCGCGCCAGACTGCTTTTACCGATACGATGCATCCCAATGATAACGAGATTCCCTGGATCATCAGGATGAATAATCCGATTTTCTATATTGTTTACAATTGTCTCGCGTCCAATGAAGCGGTCCCCACGGACGATTCTACCGTAGTTAGCAAATGGATTCATGCTGTTCCTTTTATCCGTTGACAACAACCCACTCTTTGAAAAGTCCAACCTGAATTTGATAAGATTGATCGCGGCGTTTAACAACATCCCGATTCACAAGATCATCCAGAATGGTATCAATTGGTAAATTGGTTTCACAAACGATTTTATCGCGATGACAAGGATCTGTCCTATTACTATTATCAGCAATAGTTTTCAAGATTTTTAGAGCATCTTCATCCGAAATAGCATCCGGTGATGTATCTCCTGAATTGATGAGATTATCAAATTTGTCTAAACCAAGGGCATTTACACCATGTATGAGTTCATTTTTCACTTGCTCTACATCCGCTTCCGTTACCAGCCCAGCGCGCTTCACATTCATGTAATCAACAAGACGGTTGCAAATAATTTGAATATAGAATGGACTTCCTGCAGTGAGGTCTAAAATTCGCTCGATTGCTTGTTCCCGATAACGGCTGTCGCCTTGTCTTCCACCAATACGTATCGGTTCATCAATAAGTGCATGCGCATCTTCTTCCTTGAGATAAGTGACTCGCTCATCCTGCATTGTGCCAAACTCATTGGGAAATCGGAGTTTGAACTTCTGCATCACATCTTGTCCGACCAACACAGCACTAAAATAGTTTGCTTGCAATAAAGCTTTCCAATTCTGCATGAATGAGTCAGGAATCTCACCTTTAATGATTGACTCGTAAATATACTGAAATTCATCTATCAGGAGGACAACCCTTACGCCACGCCAATCTTCTTGACCCATTTGATGGTCAGTCAAATCCTTGAGTTTCACAAAGGTATCTTCAAATAGTTGCAGAGGCGCGGGATGATCGTAGAATTCTTTACCAGGAATAGCAAATTCAAGAGAACTTAAACCTTGACGTTGTTTCCGCTGAATCGCACGTTCAAGTGCTCTCAAAATACCATTAAGAAATTGGTGCAAGAATGAGGTTTGGGCATGTTGATCCAGAAGGGTTGACATGTTTCTCAAATTAAGGATGAGTAACCCTTGATCTTTTTCAAGTGATTCCTTTAGATGATATAAAACCGAAGATTTACCAGATCGCTTTTGCCCAAAGACCATGACAGATTTACTCTGTGTGTGAGATTCTCGGATCGCCTGCGCGATATTTTGGATTAACTCTTCACGTCCGAAGAACATATCTGCATCACCAACAATACCACCTTCAGCGTAGGTAGCATAAGGATTTTCAATTTTTTCAAATTCATCTTCTGAATAGAGTCGGATGGAGAGATCCTGGACTGGAGTTTGTAATTGTTCTTCTGTCCGAGTACGATACTGAGTACAAAGGGACAAAGAAAATGTTTGGGATTGTAAAGCATGCGGAGTTACGCGTAATGGGACTGTCAGAATAGACTGTTCTCCTCCACGTAAGGATTCATTTTGTTTTATATTTCGTTCGGTAACCTTAAAGAATACATCGTCCTCCTGAACGATTATCTCCAATGACTCAGCGGGACTCCGCCCTCTTTCATTCGCTAACACAATCTGAACCTCTATTTTCTCGTCAGTGTCAGGGACATAAGATTCTACAGGTAGTCTAAGGTTCAATTGCGGCTTTGAAGTCTCATAAAGATCAGGGAGATATGCGTCCACTTTTTCCTGAATAATCTCAATTATAGGATAAACATCTTCCACAGATAACTTTGTCGGGCTTTCTTCGATTTGCTTCAGTAGATTCTGACAATGTTCGCGGAGTTGGATACACAGACGTTCCCGTTCTTCAAACGTTACCTGTTTGCAAAGTTCCAATGCGTTTTCAAGGATCTTCTGCAACTCCCTAACTCGTTTTCGATCTAATTCAAAG
>RKRO01000084.1 GCA_007571355.1 Candidatus Poribacteria bacterium
GAACGCCTCCGTTTTTTACAGTGAATTCTACCAAGATATTCGTGAACAAATTGGAAAGACTTTCCAAAAACAGGGACACGTGCCATCGGAAGCACTTCATCAATATCTTCAAGGTTCCCAGGTAACCGATCATCTGTCAATGCTACGTTTCTTTACGGAACTCGAAAATCTACTAAAACCGCAGCGACTTGTAATGATAATTGACGAATTTGATGGCATTCCGCAAACCGTCGTGAACGATTTTCTGCATTCACTCCGCCGCATCTATCTCTCCGGTGTAGATTCACGATGCCCCTTCAGTCTCGGCCTCGTCGGCGTTAAAAGTATCACCCAACTTAACTATGACCGCTCCATCTCACCCTTTAACATTCAGGACGAATTCGCCCTGCCTAACTTCACACTTGAACAGGTGCAAGAACTCCTTGCCGAGTATACGGAAGCAATCGGGCAACCTTTCGCAGCAGAAATCATTGAAGCACTGCATAGACAGACAGCCGGTCAACCCTTTCTCGTTAACCGATTCGCACAGATTCTCACCGAGGAACTCAATATTCCAAAAACCGAGTGCATCAACATGACGCATTTTTCAGAGGCACACACGCGGCTATTGCGCGAACGGAACGTCAACATTCAGCATCTCATAACCAATATCCGAAAGAATCCACGTTTTGAAACCTTGCTGATGGGAATCGTCTCTTACGATAGAAGTGTCGCATTCAATTTAGATAACGAATATATTGGCGAACTCGCCACTTATGGTGTCATCGCCGAAGGCACTGATGGGCAATGTGAAATCGTCAATCCGATCTATCAGTATCGCATCATGAAAGCGTTCCAACCCCTGATAAATGGATTGGAGCGCGAATACTTTCCCGAAGACGCAGAAACCGATTTCTTAGATTATCTTACATCCGATGACCAGATTCGCCTGCAGCCCTTGCTTGATAACTTTCAGAATTTTATCGCACGTGTGGGATATAGAATTCTGCAGGTACCAGAGACCCCGAAGGAGTTCGTTGGACAATACCTCCTTTTTGCCTATCTTGAGCAGTTTGTCCGGTTGGTGCAAGGGCGAATGTACCTTGAAGTGCAAACAGGACGTGGTAGAATGGATCTACTGATTCTGCACAATTCACGAAAGTACATCGTCGAAACCAAAATTGGGGAGGGCGAGCGTTCCTATACAGCCGGTAAAAAGCAACTCGCGGCATACATGCAGTTAGAAGAGGCATCGGAGGGATACTATGTCGTGTTCGATCATCGCAAAAACCCAGAGCAGTGGATGGAAACAGAAACCATTGAAGGTTTTGTCCTCCGAAGTTACACCATCCCTGTCATGCAAGAACCGCCCTCACAGGCGATACAGTGCAATTGAGGAGGAAACCAACCCATGAAAGTCTTAGTCATCGGCGGCACCGGCAACATCAGCCGTGGGATCGTTGCGGCACTGCAAAATCGAAACCACGAGGTCGTTTTGTTTAACCGCGGCCAACACAGAGACCCACCTCCACCAGATGTACGCGTGATTCACGGCGACCGACAGCAACGTGACGATTTTGAGGCAAAAGTCGGCGAGGAAGAATGGGATGCCGTCATTGATATGATTAGCTTCAACGCCGAGGATGCCGCCTCCGCACGCCGCGCATGCCAAGGACGCGTCGGACACTTCGTTCACTGCTCAACCGTCATGACCTACGGCCCCCCATTCAGCGGGATTAACCTCCCAGAGACAGCACCCTTGCAAGGCACCTCCGGCTACGGACTCGGCAAAATCGCAGCCGATAATCTGCTACTTGAGGCACATGCACGCGACGGATTCCCCGTAACCATCTTCAAACCTTCTTACACCCACGGCCCCGGCATACCCCTCCATCGGCAAGTCAGTGGAGATGGAAGCTGGATTGACCGACTCCGAAAAGGTAAACCGATCCTCTCCGCAGGTGATGGACTCAACTATTTTCAATTCCTGTCATCTCACGACGCAGGTTTTGCGTTTACAGATATATTGGGGAAATCCGAAACTTTCGGTGAAATATACAACATCGTCCACCCACAAGCGCGCACATGGGACGAATGGCACTGTGCAGCAGCAGAAGCACTCGGCGTTGACATAGAAATCGTGCATGTCTCACAAGAGACCCTCATCGCCATGGCACCCGAACGGTTCAGCGGGTTACGCGGCAATTTCGGGCATACACAAATCTTCAGCCACGAGAAACTCGCGGGTGTGCTACCGGACTTCAGCCCGCAGGTACCAGTTGTAGAGAGCGTCGCGGAAAACATCGCATGGATGGATAAACACAATTTGATTCCAGATAGCGATGCCGACGATCTGGAAGATCAGATTATTGCGGCGATCCGCAACCTACTCCGCATTCGATAGCACAAAGGTGAAAACATGTTACAGATCAAATCGGCGTTGGATTCAGAAAGACTTGACGTTGTTGAACGCGACTTGCGTGAAGTCGGTTTCCATATCATCGAAAACGTGATTACTGCTGAAGAAGCAGATGAAGCGCGCGCGGCCGTCTGGAAAATGGTCGAAGAAGACATCGCAAAGGGACACGACCACAGTTACGGGAATGGTAAAATCCGACGCGTCTGGGCAATCGTCGGGAAATCTTCCATCTTCCGCCGGCTCATTCAGCACCCAACCGTCGTCGCCGTATGGAAACGGATGCTCGGTGAAGATGTCATCGCCTCTACCTTTACAGCGAATATCGTTGGCCCCGGCGCACCCGAAGGCGGTTGGCATATCGACTACCCGTATTGGGCGATGCAAGCACCTTTCCCCTCAGGGTCGCTCACCGGACAGACAGTCTGGATGTTAGACGATTTCACGGAAGAAAACGGCGCAACGGCGTGTATCCCTGGCTCACACAAAACGCTCCGCCGTCCCGAATTGGGAGAAGCAGAAAAGTCTGAGAGCAGCGTTGCTGTCGCGCCGAAAGGCTCTATCCTGTTCACAAACGGTGCCATCTGGCATCAATCTCGGGCGAACCGAACGGACACGCCGCGCGTCGGGTTGCTCGGTATGTATAACCGATCGGTCATCTACCCGCAAGAGGATATGCCGCGGCAGTTGACCGATGCGGAATTGGCAGCCGAAAGCGACACGCTAAAGCAGCTGCTCGGCAGAAATATACCCTTCCGCGATCCAGATCACGGACACAACTGGCACCGCACAGATAGCGGATTTCGTCAAGCATAGCAATTTTGAAGCGAGGTCCCTCTGCTTCCCCCCTGCTTGCGGGGGGGGGGTAGGGATTAAATACAGTTTCCCCCTGCTTGCGGTGCGGGTGTTTTTGAAAACGCTAAAATCCAACGCGAAGAAAGTGTTTCTTCAAAGGGGGTATCCTTGTCCAAATGTGCATTACACAAT
>RKRO01000458.1 GCA_007571355.1 Candidatus Poribacteria bacterium
TGGAACGGAACGCATTGACAACGATGGGCGGGAAGGCCCCGCCCCTACGTTGATTATGAAAACAGTTGGTTACATCACTGCGCCCGCAGGGAGCAGAATGACTTCGACCCTGCGATTCATAGCTCTGCCAGCGGCAGTATTTTGTGAGGCGATAGGTTGTGTGTGTGCCATGCCGACTGCCTCGACTCTGGCGGCATCAATCCCTTTAGATTGGAGATATTTTGCCGCAGCGTTGGCGCGTGCTTGTGAGAGGTCCCAGTTGCTTCTGAAACCGCCGCGCAACACTGGGGTACCGTCAGCATGTCCAGTAACGCGAATTTTCGCATCGGATGCCATAAGCTGATCAACGACACCGTCAAGCATTTCTTTCGCTTTGCTGGATAAACCGGTCTGTCCACTGCCGAAAGTGACAGTGGTTACCAACATCGGCTTTGCAGAAGCCTTCGCATCGACCCTTGCGACTTTTTCGTCCAAATCCATCAATTTCGCTTGAATATCTTTGATCGCTGCGTCCTGCGCTTTATCGGACTTCTCATGTGCCATAATCTGTTCTTGCAATTTGGCATCTACACCTTTCACAGCGTCCATTGATGCCTTGCCTTGCATATCAATAGCCTTCGTCAGGTCCGCACGGAGTTGTGCGTCCCTTTCTTTAGCTTTCTGTTCCACGTTAATAATAGTGTCGGCATCACCTTGCTGAGACGCTGCAATTGCCTCTTCTTTCGCTTTAGAGATCGCCTCCGGTGTATCTTTAACATGCTGATCAACTTTGCCTTCTAACCCTGTCACTTTGTTTGATATGTCAGAATCGGCTTGTTGCATCTGTGCGACATGTTCGTTCTTCCACATATCAAACTCTTCTTGGCTCAGCTTGCCACAGCTACTAACAACAAGCGCAACGCCGAGAAGAGCAATAATTGTGAAAGCGGTTCTACTTAGCATGGATTCCTCCTAATTTTTTACGACAATTCAGAACATTACTTGTAAATCTAAATCAGTATTATCCATTTAAAGTGTGGTCACCAAGTTACGTTCCAAATTAAATAGACTCTGTTTTCTCGGAATTCTACTCAAATCCCGTTTTGAACGTATGTATACAGACGAAATAATTACCTTACCCGAGCGCAGACAGCAATTTCCAACGCCAGAAATTGAACCGCGAACTTGCAAAATAGCAAAGACCTGTAAGCAATTGTACCTCACAAGTGCTTCTGGTATAAATTATATCACTTTTCTGTAAAAAAAGTCAAAAGTTTTTTTGCGCTTACCAATAGCATTGGATAAATGCCAAAACTTCCTTGATTTTTCACCGCAAATAAGATAAAATTCAATAATTGTTCTTCTCGGGTAGCAACATCGACACGTGCACTTTTTACACACCACGAGATGATTATCACCAGCAAAAAGGGGTACCGATAGTATGGGCCAGATAAGCATCATTTTAATCGCCGGTTTACTTTTCCTTTTCTCCTTTGAACCACCGCAAACGAATCTAAACATCAGCGATATGCAGGTGGTCTTTTGGACGATTATATTGACCGGTTTCCCTGTGCTCATCACATGCTTCGTGACAGCGTACGTTGCCCGTACATTTCCAGCGGACAAAGAAGAGAACCTCCCGAAGATCTATCGTTTACGACGCTTCATAATCGTCTTTGAGTGTATCAGTTTAGCGGCATATCTGTGCAATCTCTACCTATTGAATTTACCTGCACTGATTAACAAACACCTCGCTTTCTTCCCGATGGAGAACGTGCGCCAAACAGTCGCTTTACTTCCACTGCTGATTGGGCTCATCTGCATCCGGCTTGCATTTTACCAAGTGAGTCGCCTCCAATCGAGTCATTACCGCGAGGTTGCGACCCTTCAATTTAAGTTTCTGCTCATCCCGTTAATACCGATGTTCGTCTATTTTCTGATCATAGACGCTTTGCAGTGGCTTCCGTATTCAGTAAAGGCATTCATTGTGGAGCATCCGTATGTGCTTATCGGATTGGTCCTGCCGGTGGTAGCCTCTGCGTACATCCTCGCACCCTTACTCATGCAGTTTCTATGGAAAACAGAACCACTGGCAGCGGACTCCGGGTTGAAAGGAAAATTGGATCGTCTGACGAAACAGAGTGGCGTAAAATATCGAGACATTGTGGTGTGGCAAACCGGCTCACTGTTAATCGCAAACGCTGCAGTCGCGGGGACCCTTCCAGGGAATCGCCGAATTTTCCTAACAGATGCGCTCCTCAAATACTTTACAGACGAAGAGATCGAAACCGTCGTCGCTCATGAACTTGGACATATCCGCTATAGGCATATTCCGACGTATATGCTCTTTTCGGTTTTCTATCTGCTGATCTACCCATTTTTTTATTTCTTTGTTGAAGAGCCATTGGTGGTCCACTTCGGAGAATCACAAATCTTAGCGACATTATGCACGTTAGTTTTTTTAATGCTCTATTTCGTGTTCATCTTCCGGTATTTGTCGAGACGTTGTGAACATCAGGCAGATCTATACGCAGTTGCACTCACGGGTAAACCGGAAGCGTTTGAAAACGCTTTGTTGAAATTAGCGGTGTTGAATTCGGTGCCAAAATCAATCCGTCGTTTCTTTGAAATTTTCAACACCCATCCATCTATAGATCGGCGGATTGATTTCATCAAACAGTGGATAGAACAGCGTTCTGCGATTCAACGTTATAAAAAATATTTGCTTGAAGTCAAAATCTTAATTGTTTTGCTCCCGATATTCGGTATCCTTGCCTGGCTCCTGTTCGTGAACGCATGAAACAATAACAGCACCGCAACATCCAACCAAGGATTTATTCGTCCTCAGCCGCAGGATCCGCTACTGTATTCCGAGCCGCGGGTTGGATATGCGTTTCAGTGTCCTCCTCAATCGCGAACTGCAGCCGCTCCACTATGCGATGCAATGGCAATTCGTACTCTTCTTGGAGAAGACGCTTTTCATCAGCGATATGGAACGCGACGAGCAACGGGACCCTTTGCTCGTCAAAGCCTTTTCTGAGATAGGATTCAACTAAATTCTTGACATAGTCAATCAGTTCGGTGATGGCTTCTGCTGTTAATTCCTCAGTCGGTTTGATCATATAAGATGTTCCGAGGATAACAAAGCGAATTGGTTTATTAAGATCGAGTTCTTTCTGTTCCATTATGTTGTTAGCGACCCCTTTCGTATACTTTAAGGGTTATCATGCCTCGCAATGCGTGCAGTTATCAGTTTTAGTCCAGTAGGGCTTATTTGCTTGGATGTTTCGGCAATAGGTTTATAGGGCTTGGTGCATTGTCTCGGTACACGGTGTGACACTTGTCCATTTTTCAAAAGCGATAGCCCCCTGATGCACTAACATCCCGATGCCACCAAGGATCTGACAGCCTTGCTCGGCGGCGGCTTGCATTAACGGTGTCACCGGGGGGGTGTATACAATATCATAAACGATAGTATTGGGTTGAAGCCAATCGGCAGAAATCAGTAATGGATGGTTCACATCCATGCTTGTCGTCGCGGTATTGACAAGGAGGGCACTTTGATGCACAGCGTCGGGTAATCGAGTATCCGTAAGTCCTATCCCATGCATGGTGACATCGGTTTTTTGACCCATCTCTTCTGCTAAGGAGATCGCCTTCCCGACTGTACGATTGGCAATTGTGATTGATGCCACTCCGGCGAGTGCCAACGCAACAACTACGGCTCTCGCAGCGCCGCCTGCGCCTAAGACGATAACACCCTCGTCTACAGGTACAGACATATTCCCGCTTTCCTCCAGAGCTCTCAAAACCCCCGGAGCATCCGTATTATCGCCGTGTATCCCACCCTCATTAAAACTGAGGGTGTTCACTGCCCCAATAAGTTCCGCTTCCCGTGAAATTGATGTCAGAAACGGGATGACCGCCTGTTTATGCGGAAGCGTCACGTTAATACCGACGACGTTAATCGCCTTAAAACCCGCGATTGCATCTGCCAAATCATCGGGTCGGACATGAAAAGGGACATATACATAATCAAGTCCGGCTTTCGCAAAAGCAGCATTGTGCATCTGAGGCGAACGGCTGTGTTCTACCGGATCCCCAATAACACCGACAACGCGGGTATGTCCGGTCAGATTTTTTATTTTCCCTTGCGGTTCGATAGGGCGTGTCTTAAGTTTCATGTCCCTTTCCGTTCTTCAATTTTCCCTGCGGTTCGATAAGGGGCGTTTGGAATTTTACGTCCTTTTCCGTTTCTTTACTTCTCTTTAGGCGAAAGAATCGACTATTCTTTAAGTAAACCTTCAACGGTCCGTTTTGCCTCTTCCATTTTAGGATAGCGAATCTCTCGGTAGCCACGGACTTCCTCGACACACTCTAATGCGCGGAGGTGTTTATCGTACGTCTCAGCATCGGTCGGCGCGAAGGTGTCGATCACACGGGTGATATACCACTCTCGGAACGCTTTTTCCCTTGCATGCCATTCGGGGAGCCAACGTCTGAGAAACTTCATCCGCTTCATCAAGTTTAATTGCCAATTATACGTATCGATATCCGCTTCGATGTCAAGTCCCATGACGGTGAAATGAGGTCGATTGAGATGGACATACTTAATTTTATCGCCGTTTTTCGTATCGACTTTATATAATTTCTTGTCACGCTCCAGTTTCTCTTCACTTGTCAGGAGGTGTGCGACGTAGACTTCGTCCTTAATCAGCATTACCTTATGAAGATATCTTATCGCGGCTTTTGTGGCACGATAGTTATATACCTGTGAATCGCGAGCATGAACCTGCTTTATTTTTTTAGCATAGACCCGAGCATAATTAAGATTCTCGAACTGAACGAGATCGTAGAGGTAGAGCCCCAATATTCGGTGAATATCGTCCGAACCTACGTCCAACGTTTCTACGGTACTTTCGACGAGTGTTACATAGGCTTGTGCTAAACGCTTGCCGCCGCGCTTTTTCTCCAGAATTTGCCGTTTTGCGGAGAGCATTTCGGCATACGTCAGCTGGCGGGGTGCCTCAACCGCTATTTGCTCAGGATCAAGTGCAAGCCGCCGTCCGACATTGAAAGCCTTCATATTTGTCTCCAGATCGGCGTGTGGAACCATCTGCTTGAGTGCTAATTGGAGTGGTTCGAGTTCAAGAGGTATCAACTGGCGTTGGAAAGCGGTGCCGAGGAGCATCATGTTCGCATATAATTTGTTTCCGAACAATTGTTCAGAGACCCTGAAGAGGTCAGTGCCGAAATATGCATCGGGTCTGGTATGTGCCTGTATTGCCTCTTCAAGTGTATCAGTATCAAACTCGTCTTTGCCGATGAGCGTGGATATTGTCTCGGTTTTGGCGGTATTCACCACAGCAGCGGTTCTATCAGGTGCTGCGACCCGGAAAAGCGCGTGTGCTGTGATGCCGCGGACCGCCTCTAACATATCAAGTCCCAACAGGAGGTCTGCCTTACCGTACGGAATCATCGGGGAGGTGTGAATACCTGGTTGCGTGTATATGATATGTGTATAAACACCACCGTTGCGAATTGCCAACCCCTTCCGATCACAGAAAGTTACATCGTAGCCTTGGAGGTATCCACCCACAACGAGGACTTTGGAGATCGTGCCGATCCCCATGCCGCCGACACCTCCGGCGTACATGTTCCAACTCATCTCAAACGGGATGAGCCTTGGTGGCGGTAATGGGGCATCACTCAAGAGGTCTCGGTACCCCGCCGCGATTGCCTGTTCTTTTGGCGGATGTTTGCGTGTGATGACAACTTCTTCAAACGCTGGGCAGGCGTATTTAATACGCGCACACGCGCCATCGGTGACACAATTGGACTGGTCAATAGCAATCTTTTCGCCGTAATCGGTATTGATAACCTTTAGGCCCGGACACCCTGTCTCTGTGGTGCACTCCCGACAAAATTCACAGACTTCAGGCGTGATATTGATATGTTTTTCGGACTTTAGGAATCCGTCTTTGGCTATAGTGCTTCGCTGCTCACGACGGAGACGGCGATGATAGGTAATTGCACACTCTTTATCAGCAATGACGATTTTGACACCGGGCTTAAGAATCGTTTTTTCGAGGTATTTTTTGTAATTGACGCGGTCTTCCGGGTTAGTGCGTACAATTTCTATTTCAGAATTACCGGCGAGGCCTTGAGCGACTTTCTCGATATCTTGGGCAAACGTTGGATTACCGAGCAGGTCAAGTTCTCCAGCTGGGGTCGGTTGATGTCCGGTCATCGCCGTCGTTTGGTTGTCCAGAATGATATAGGTAATGTCTTGGTTGTTTTTGATTGAATCTGAGATAGCAGTCATTCCGCCGTGAAAGAAGGTCGAATCGCCCATGAAAACGATCTGCTTATTTTCAATAAATGGATCAATACCGGCACCGGATCCGCCGCCTAACGCCATTGCGGATAGGTTGTGCATCAAACGCGGAAACGGTTCATATTTGAGCATGGAATAGCAACCAATATCTCCGTGAAAGACGAGATCCACCGCGCCGGAATCATGATGCTTTCTCATATAGTCGGCATCCATAAATTGTCTCGTGATTTCAAGGAGTACGCTCGAAGAATCACGGTGCGGGCAACCAGGACAGAAAGTAGGCGTACGTTTTGGGATGTCAATCTCTTGTTCGGAGACCTCTGCTTGAAGTGCCTCTTCACAGGCAAGATGGTTCAAATCAACAAAAAGGTTTGCTTTTTCCGAGTTGTCGGTGGTCCCGCCCACCCCGAGGCGGTGCTTGAAAAGCGGAATGAGCTTCTGAATGAGAATAGAGGCATCCAATCCAGAAGCTGCTGGTATTCCCGCCAAATTATCTGGGAATTGTTTCCCCCAGACGTTTACGTAACGTTTGATATTACCGTCTTGGTACATCTGCGTAAGGCGTGCTTTAATTTCGTTTTCTAAAAGTGGCCGTTTTTCTTCGACAACGTAGACTTCGTCAACGTGTTCCGCAAATTCACGGACGATGTCCGCATCAATCGGATGGGTCATACCGAGTTTGAGAATCGGGATATCGCCGTATAGATTTAATTCTCTGAGTGCGTGGAGCAGACAGCTGTGAGCTAAACCTGTACTGATAAATCCGAAAGGATACCGTCTTTTACTTGAACCGTTCCGTATAAATTGGATTTCGTTGAGTCCTAAATTTTTTGCTATCTTAAGTGCAGTCGGTAGTCGTTCGCGTAGGGTTTCCATCTCAATTTGCGCAGTATGTGGAGGTAAAACGACGCGTTTATCGGCGTTGATGAGTTCGGTATCCAAACTGACGCGCTTTAAACCGGTAATGTCGGGATAAATGTTAGGTTGGAGTTCAACATTACCACCACCGCTCGCCTGATTCTCTGTGGTTAAATAGCAGACGTAGAGATCAGAGGCTGCGGAAATTTGGAAAGCGCAGTTCACCCAATCTTTGAGCTCCTGAAAAGTGCTGGGTTCAATCAGGGGGGTATAGACGTGTCGCGCGAGAAATCTGGAATCGGCAGGTACCTGCGTACTGTGTGACCATGTATCATCACCAACAACAACGACAGCACCACCGGTTGTTCCTGCAAGATTGCTAATTGCGAGTGCATCGGAGGCTACATGCAAGCCGACGCTTTTCATGAAGGCAACCGCACGGAGTTCCGCCATCTGTGAACCGTTCAGGCGTGCGATACTTAACGCTTCATTATTAGCGATCTGTGCGACGATGCCGTTGCTTTTCAGTAACTCGGCATTGCGCTGAATTACATCAAACACTTCGGCAAGCGGGGATCCGGGGTATCCTGTGAAGAGGCTAACACCACTCTCCAAAGCACCCTTAACCAATAACTCGCATCCGGTATAGACGTGCGTTCCGCTGGCTTGTGTAAACCTATCGTCCATATTTTTAACTTTCCTTGCAGTTCGCTCAAGCGGGTTTGTTACTTCAATTGCCTTTTCGTAACTTGTCTTCCATTTCATTAAGGACTATCGTTTTTCGTTTTTCGTCAGAAACGAAATTTGGACAAGGCCCCACCGGATCATGAGAAGAGGAGACAAATCGGAGCAGAAACCCAATATTTAAAAAATTATTTTTCAGACAATAATTCTCGTGCATGTGCAAGACCTATTTCGGTGGCTTCGCCGCCGTACATCCGAGCGATTTCATCGACCTGCTCTTCTGCAGTTAACGCTTTCGCCGTAATCAGTGTTCGCTCACCGACGACCTTTTTTTCCACCCGAAAATGTTTGTCAGCGAAACGGGCGATCTGTGGGAGATGTGTAATACAGATCACCTGTGAAAACGCCGAAAGTTCTTTCAATTTTTTACCGACGACATCTGCAATTTTGCCGCCGATGCCGCTGTCAATTTCATCGAATAGTAGCGTCGGCACCTCGTCCACTTGTACCAGCACCGTCTTTAAAGCGAGCATGATACGTGAGATTTCACCTCCGGACGCGATTTTAGCAATTGGGCGCGGTTCGGAACCGACATTCGGGGCAATCAAGAATTCGACATCATCCATCCCGTCAGAACGGAAGGCGTAGCGTTTACCATCTATCTGAAACGGTCCCCGCGCGTCAGGCATCAGTTGGACAGATGCCTGAAACTCCGCTTTGTCCATGCCGAGCGTGCGGAGTTCCTTCTCAATCCGCTCCGAAAGATGTTTCGCAACATGTAATCGTTTCGCAGAAAGCGCAGTACACAGATGCTGTGCCTCCTCGACTGTTTTGCGAATCTCTTCTTGGATTGCTGCCTGTTTTTCTGAACCGAGTTGTATTGCCTCCAATTTTTTTTCTGCTTCAGCGTGGTAGTCTAATATTTCAGAAATAGTGTTGCCATACCGCCGCTTCAGTTTGGCGATAAGTGCAAGCCGATCTGCAATTTCATCCAATCGCCCTTGGTTGAATTCCACTGTGTCTGCATATTGGCGGATCTGCGCGGCAATATCTTCTACCTCGTAGATTGCTGATTCCAAACGATCTTGCAATTCTGAAAGGCTGCTATCGAGTTCAGACAATTTGGTAAGTTCCCTCGCAGCACCTTCCAAACGTTCAAGTGGGCTGCCGAAACCGCCCATCCCTGGTGCATCACTCCCCAATTGTTGATACGCCATGTTCGCTGACGCGTGCAACGTTTCAGCGTTTTTGAGGAGCCGGGCTTCATCGGCTAATTTTTCGTCTTCACCGTCTTCGAGATTTGCAGTGGTGAGTTCGTTCATTTCAAACTCGAGGAGCTCTTTTTCGCGTTTCGATGCCGCCAAAGTATCTGCCAAGGACGCTGCCTCTTGTTGCAAGACTCGTAACTGTGTATAGATCTTCCTGATCTGCTGACATGCCTCACTGCTGCCGCCGAAATTATCTAAGAGTTTAAGATGCGTTTCCGTTCGAAACAGGGATTGATGCTCGTGTTGACCGTGGATGTCAACCAGCAAAGTTCCGAGTTCTTGCAGCTGCTTTAAGTTCACTAGCCGCCCGTTAATATGGCAGCGACTCCTACCGTTCGCGCTGATTTGCCGTGAAAGAATTACAACATCGGATGGGTCTAACACGTCGCTAAATGTGAAGTCGGTGTGCCACATTGGATGCGTATCGTCCGGTACGACACTTGCTCCCACCTTTGCGAAATCGGCATCTTCGCGTACAATATCAGCGGAGGCTCTTTCACCCAATACCAATCCGATTGATTTGAGGATAACCGATTTACCGGCACCCGTCTCACCCGTAAATATGTTCAATCCCGATGTCAACTCTAATTCGAGCTCATCTATAAGGGCAATATTGCGGATAGAGAGTGTTTCGATCATCTTTTAAACATTCCTTGCGGTTCGTTCAGGAAGTGTGTCGCAAAAATAATCCCATCCGTATATCCAACCCGACCGTTGGTTGGGCTTACAAACCCTGGCGAATGGAGAATCCTATCAAGCACGTTTGATGCCTTCACCCAACATTAATTTTTCACGCAAAGCTTTGTAATAACTATGATGTTGCGACCGGATTAGCTGAATTGTCCGCTCCGCCTTCTCTACTTTTATGACTGCCCCTGCGGTGAGGCTGTGTGTCTCACGTTGACCGTCTACAAAAACATCTACGTTCTGATAGGCGGCACGCATCCTGACGGTTATCTCGGCATCGCCATCGGCGATGAAGGGTCGTACTGTCAAACTATGCGGTGCGATAGGTGTTAGCAGAATCGCCTCCAATTGTGGTGCGACGATAGTCCCAGCACAAGAGAGCGAATAGCCAGTCGATCCGCTCGGTGTTGCGATTATCAGCCCATCGGCGTTGTACGGTATAAAAAGCTCACCATCCACATAAACATCTAATTCAATGAGCCGTGTATAGTGTCGAATAACAACATCGTTGAGTGCGAAGGCACGAAACGGTTGTGGAAATCCATCTCTGTCCACAACAACCTCTAACATCATCCGATGTTCTATCCGATAGTCACCTGCTAAGGTCGCTTTCAAAGTCGGGTAGAGTTCATCAAGCGATGCATCGGTCAAAAAACCGAGCGTTCCGATGTTAATCGCCAATATGAGCACATTCTCAATGTGTGGTGTATGGGCTGCACTCAGCAGTGTCCCATCTCCGCCGAGGACAAGAAGCATGTCTGCTTCCTCTACCACCACCGTTTTGGAGATACCAGTTCGTGGATACCCCAATTCAACGGCTTGTTCCTCCGGTAGAAGCGTGAGAATATCTCGTTCTTTAAGCCACGTAGACACGCCTTCAACAACCGCCGCCGCATTCGCTTTAGTCGTATTAACAAAAAAACCGACGCTTTTTATTTTATCCATCTTTTAATGGTCATCAGTTGACCAACAACCATTACATCTAATTCTCCAGACGTGAAAATAAAGCGATAACGCCACAACCAACGAGAAAAGCTGCAATAGTAATAAACAAGTTCACATCAAATAGCGGTAAGATGTGAGCGGTATCTATGCGTTCTCCATTGACCATTGCGAACTCCCGAAAGGGCCACAATCCGTAAAGTGAGCCCACCATCAATCCGATGAGGAAAGCGATTGTAAGATTCCGATAGCGTTCCAAGAGATAGTTAAGCAACCGTGTGAATGCCAGAAGCCCGAATAAACATCCGAACGCAGCGCATGTGAGTATCAAGGCTCCTGCTACCATCGCTTCGGTTATAGTTCCCTTGAGAAGCCCTGGCACGCCTTCGACCAGGGTGTTTATCGCCGTTAGCAGCGGAAAGTAGATTCCGAGTGCGAGCATCAGAAACGAACCGCTGATGCCGGGTAAGATCATCGCTGAGACTGCCAAAGCACCACTACAAAAAAAGAGTCCGAGTTCCCAATACGTCGGTAACTGTGTTGCGCGTCCGGCAGTGTCCTCTATCGCCGTCTCGTTCCCGGTTTTATAAGCAACCCGTTCTAACTGCTTTTCACCCATACCGACCGATAAGCCTAATATTAGAGCGACAGCGATCCCTAAACACAGCGTCTCTTGCCAACCGAACCCCTTTAGCATTCGCGCCGGTATGAGAATAGATGTCAAGATCAATCCGGTAAAAAAACCG
>RKRO01000089.1 GCA_007571355.1 Candidatus Poribacteria bacterium
GCAGACAGTGGGTGACGATAGATCATTGACATCTATAGCCGTAGAAGGAGAAGAGCCAGGCTCACCAAAACACGAGTATGTGGCTGAGAATTTCAGACAAGAGAAGCAATCACTTACGGAAATCCAAGAGGAGAATGATCTTCCTTCTGATAACAAACCCCAAGAAAATCCAGTTGTTAAAGTCCTCATACCAGAGGAGCCACTGACAACAGATAGCCAGATGGATGTCAGCATCATAAATGTTGATAACCAAGTTTTGGAGTCAACTGATATTAAATTGGATGCTTTGGATAACGAAAGTGACAGCGATGGAGAAGTTGATGTCACTGTTGAGAGGCTTTCTCAAGAAAATGAGCAGCTTATCAAAGAAGGAGAAGAAGTCGGCGACACCGCTACGCCTTACGATGTCGGCACCGCTGCCCGAATTCTTCACGTTGAGCATCTTGACGATGGGCGCATGAACGTTATCTCCGCGGGTGAGTACCGGTTTCAAATCCTTGAAACCCAAGATCATCTCTCTTATCTTACCGGGCGCGTCCGCATGTTAGATGACCCCGATACAGAATTGGAATCTGTCCCGGAAGAACTTAAGACGCGAACCGAAGAGCTATATAAGGCATACGAAGCGTTATCCAGTCGCTTGATTTTCGCATGGAATCCACCGGAAGAACATCCAGATGATCCGAGAGAACTCGCTTACCAGATCGGTATCCGTTTACGTATTTCACCTACAGAAAAACAGGCATTGTTGGAAACAGTTTCGTTAAATCAACTCCTCACACGCGAAATAGATATCCTTTCGGATCAGAATCGACGGATCGCCTTCCAATTAACAGCGCGAAACAATTGAGATCGTTGTGATCGTGTCACAGAAACTTACAGACTTCTATATGGATGCGATTGCTCCTATATACTATAGACCCTATTTGCAACACAATAAGATAATGGCACTCAAGGCTCCAGTTCATCAATTTACAAATACACAGGCAATCCGGATTACGCGTCGCGATTTCTTCTATGTCAGCAACATACTGTCGGCTGTCCGACTCGTTACGGTGCCGTTTATTTTTTACACCATTTACAGCGAACAGTGGATATTCGCAATCCTTTGTGGCGGTGTAGCCGTTATAACCGACGTGTTGGACGGATTCTTCGCCCGACGCTTAGGACAACACAGCGAACTGGGCTACATCTTAGACCCTGTCGCAGACAAACTTGCAATCTTTGCTGGAATTTTTGCACTCATCCTGTCAAAATCTACATTTCCATTTTGGGCATTCCTTATCATTGTGACCAGAGACGTACTCATCGTCCTCGGCAACGCAATTTTGGCATATAAAGCGAAAATGATTACCCGCTCTAATTTATGGGGTAAATGCACAAGTTTCTTCTTATCAATCGCTGTGATGTTTTATCTGCTACGACCAATCATGCCCAGTTTATCCAACAATATAGAATTTTATAGTCTCTGTTTTGCCCTGGTATTTGTCGGTATTTCAACGGTCAGTTACGCGAACCACATGTTTCGCGTATTAGAAGAAACCCAGAATTAATGAACCCCGCCACACTCACGTAACATTTAAGGGAGAAACCCTTTCATGGCTTATAAAGAACTCGCAACGAGAAAACCCTTTGTTGTTAATAAAAACTTGGGGAGTGCCGTTGAAGTTGAACCTGATGAATTGACTACCACCAATGCTGACGGTGTTCCCATCGCCGTTCCGCCGCAAAAACAGAAATACGATTTTGATCGGAACGGCTGCCTCCTAATTCCGAGCGTTTTGTCGAACGCTGAGATCGCGGAGATGCGCGAATTCTGTCAACGCCTGCACGAAATGCCAAAACGCATTCCGGAACCTGAACGGTGTGCGCTCGGCGGACCGCTCCAGAAACTTACTGACCATCCTGTTGTTGTCGGATTTCTAAACGAGTTCTTGGCGTATCCGCCCGCCGCAAGTGAGACCTGCTACGGATTTCGACTTGAGGAAGCAACTTTATCTTTCGGGGACACGGCACCACAACCGCAACCGCAATCTATTCTGCGTAAAGGTAACGGCTTGTTTCGTTTACCGGGGGACTCTCATCTCTATCGGTGTATACCAGGACGCGGTTGGAGCGGCTTAACACGGGCTATATGGGAATTAACCGAAGTCACTTCGAAAACCAACAGTCTCCGATTTATCAGCGGAAGTCACAAAGCTGCATATCCGATACCCGAGGTAGTACAGAACCCAGATTTTCCGCTCTGGGAGACATACCAATGTCCGCCGGGTTCGCTCTTTCTGCTCACAGAATCTATGACGCAGATACAAGTGCAACCCAAAGGTACCAAGCGTATTACTGTCTCTAATTTGTACAACACCGTGGCGAGTCGCTGGTCGAATTGGTTGCCGCACCCCCAACTCCTTGAGGCAATGCCTCCCAAACGACAGACACTTTTTCGAGAGGCTTATGCAGGTGGAAACGTTATCAACGGAGATTTCGGACAGCGCACATCCGCCTATCCTGTGGAAGTTTAACCCGCACGAGGAGGATCAGATGGAAAAACAGACGAACAGAGGTCAGCAACCTTGGCTCGGCGCACTGTTGCCGCCCAATGTATGCGAATGCCCTACCCAAAACGCTGACGGTTTGCCAATCCCAGAGTTACCCCCAGAACAGCGGTACGCTTTTGATACCCACGGTTGGTTCCTCATACCAGAAGTCTTTACCGGGTCCGAACTCAAAGAGATGCGCGACTTCGGGTACCGCTTGCACCACGACCCTGAATCGATTCCAGAGCATGAACGGAGCCCTGTCGGCGGACCGCTCCAAAAATTGATTGATCATCCGCTCGTTGTTTCTCTACTCAACGAGTTCACCGCACACCCGGCTGTAACAAGCCCGGAGTGCTACGGCTTCGCTGTTGAGAGTACAAGCCTGTTTTACCGCGCACCCGGTATGGGCAATTTTGGGCCGCATAACGGCAACGGACTGCTCCGCTTTCCCGGTGATGTCCACTACTACAACGCTTTCCCTGGCAAGGGCTACAGTCCACACACCCGTATTGTATGGGAACTCAACGAAGTGAAAAAAGGACAAGGCGGCACGCTTTTAGTGACCGGCAGCCATAAATCTGTCTATACGGCACCACCCGATATCCAAAACCCGAAGTCCGATATTTGGACGACCTACGGATGCCCGGCAGGTTCACTGCTCTTCTTCACAGAGGCACTCACCCACAGTGCAAACCCGTGGACAAATACTGAAAATGACAGAATCGCTGTTTTCAATCTGTATAGTCCTGTTGATAGTGGTTTCGCCAAGGTTTACAAACCGCATCCGAAACTCTTTGCTGAAATGCCACCCCTCCGCCAAACGCTATTC
>RKRO01000521.1 GCA_007571355.1 Candidatus Poribacteria bacterium
GCTGCACGCAAGTTCGCATCGGGCATCCAATCCTGGGCATTCGAGGTCTGCCCGGCAGCCGCCGACACACATAACACAAACACTAACGCTAATACGAATGCTGGTTTCCTAAACATTGTTATTCTCTTTTTTCTCGGTAGTATTCCGTTTACTCTGTCGGGGGTTCTATGACATACGCTGATGGTTCAACCGTTAACTGTCGAATGTCTTTTACTGAAATGATACCTGCTTCTATGAGAAATATATCTTTTCGATTTTCGTTGTGTCTCATTTTTTGACGTTTTCCCGTTTTACCCTTCTATCGGTTTACAGATTTTTCACACACAAAATCGGCTAACATGTTAATGAACTTCGGATGGTCACCGACAGTCCCAGCACGTATAAAATCAATATTGCAGACTTCCGCTGTCTCGGCTGCCTCTATGTCAAGGTCATAGAGTACTTCGACGTGATCACAGAGGAAACCGATGGGTGATGCAACAATAGTATCAACGCCTTCCGCTTTTCGGTCTCTGATCCAATCGTTGATATCTGGTTCTGTCCACGGTATAGGACTGTTTTTCACAGCACTTTGATATGCCAAACCGAACCGAGCCTTGCCAATCTTTTCAGCGACTGCCTTGCCGGTTTTTCTAAATTGTTGTGTGTAAGGTGAACTATTCGCCGCCGATTGCGGAATTGCGTGCGCAGTGAAAACCAGGTCGGCACGTTCTAATTTGTCGCCACAAGCAGCTTTAATAACTTCGGCAATAGCACCGACATAACCTTCATGTGTATACCACGGATCAAGGTAATCGATCGTCGGTTTTTCGCCCTCAACCGCTTCAATCCCTTTTTTGACTGTCAGTTGATACCATTCCCAACTGACTTTAGATTGGTGTGGTGCCATAATAATGCCGAGTATTTTACGGTGTCCTCTTTGTGCCATTTCAGCGATAACTTCGCTCAGATACGGTGTCCAATGTCTAAACCCTGCATAAACAGGGAGTGGAAGGTTCCGCGCTTGCAGAGCGTTTTCTAACGCATCCGCTTGTTTAAAGGTCAATTCATTGAACGGTGAAAACCCACCTAATTTTATATAATGTGCTGAGATGTCTTTTATACGTGCTATTTGAGATTCAGCTGTCCCAACAATGCCTTCGACAAAACAGTAGGCTTCACCCGGGCAAGTATCGCTATTGTATTTTTCGCAGCATCCGGGTGTGGGACCCCCGAATGCAACGAGTAAAATGCTGTCGTATCTCATTTTGATTTCCTCCTACGCCATATTTGCCAATTGTGCTGGCATAAACCGTGCATCAGCGGCGATCGCCTTCGTGAAAGCTTCACGTGCCAACGTTTCGTTCCCGTTGGTACGATGTGCCAATCCGATACAAAAGTATGCCTGTGCAAGTTGTGTACCTTGAAGTCCACAGACGAGTGCTTTATAAATGGATGCCAATCCTGTGTCTGTTTCATCTCCGTTGCGATAGGCAGAAAGGATGTGATTGTATCCGCGTAAAAGGTGCGCCGGTGCGTAATCAGGATCTAATGTGAGAGCCGTCTTGAGTGCGTCTATCGCCTCAGCGAAGAAATCTCCTTTCTCCAAGACGCTTGACACACTTCGGGATGCTTGCGTGAGCAAATTAGCGTATTCTACCCATGCGTTAGGTAGGTTTGGGTATTTTTCAGTTGCAGTTTTCAGGATAGCGATCGCCAAACCGAAATCGTTGCCCTCGGCAACTTCCTCGGCGGTTTCTCGGTATCCTTCAAATTCCTGAAGTTCACGTGTTTTTTGATGGAGTTTCTCAGTATCTGCTGTCGGAATCGCCGAGGGTTTTAGATGCTGCCACCCCGGCTCTGGATCGTCAATTAACCCACGGTATACACGTAAAATAGCGTAGCGCGGTGTCCCCCAAACTTCAGCAATAGAACGAATCCAGTCGGGTAAGTTAGCCTCCATTTCAGCGAGCAGCTCGGTTAGAGACACCCCCTGTTCAACATGTTTTCGTACCTCTGTTAAAAAATAGGACTCTATCTGGAGCAACAAATCCATTTCGGGATCCCGTGCTAAAGGCCCGTGTCCCGGTAGTACACATTTAGGTGCGTAGGTGCGGAGCTCCTTGATTGTGTTAATCCAATCGTGATTCGCCATGAGTCCTTCGTTCATAACAGGTTGACCGAAGATCGGGAAACTTCCGGTCATGACGGTGTCGCCAGAGACGATACATTCTTCTGCTGGAACCCTGATAGCAGTGGCATCATCTGTCTCCGCCTTCCCTAAATTAACGAGGTGCAGGGGTTGATTGCCTAAATCGAGTTCGGTCTCGTATGAAAATGTCTGCTGTGGCAAGAAGGGAGGGGGGCCTAAAGTAAAACCTCGTGAACGCAAGAATGCTTCCTGTCGTGGGGCACGGTTGACCATAAAATCTTTCGTCAGCTCGCGTGCCACAACGGTCGCGCCTGCCTGATGGAAGATAGTATTCCCATTCGTATGGTCCCAGTGATAGTGTGTATTAATTGCATACAAGATCGGTTTATCTGTGACGGTCCTAATTGCGGTGTACAGGCGTCGTGCCATCATTTGGTTTACCTGTGTATCAATCACCGCAACCCCATTATCTCCAATAATAATAGACGAGTTGACGATATTGCGGAACAGGTACACCCGCTCTGTTATTTTAACAAGTTGCCCGTATTGTCGTGGTTTAAATGGGTTCTCCGGAATGTTTCTCATGCGTTTTCCTATAACATTTTTGCGATATTTACAAAATGCTTAACGTTTTCAAAAGGTGTATCTCTGTGAAGCCCGTGGCTTAAGTTGAGTATATGTCCCATCTTCCCGCCCTGTTCCAAACATATCTTGACAGCTGCCGTGATCTCGTCCGGTGTTCCATCTCGGAGGATATCGTTATCTACGTTCCCTTGAAAAGCGATGGTGCCGTCCGTCTCGGCTTTCGCTTTGCCGAGGTCAACGCATTTTCCGACGCTCAGCACATTCGCGCCGCTCTGATGCATTAAATCGAGATACGTACACTCTTTGGCAAAAAGTATGCTCGGAACCTCTGGATTAAGGGCATCGAAAATCTGCTGGTGATACGGGAACGCGAAATCGGCATATATGTGTCTCGGCAAGACATCTGCGATCGACTCAAAAAGTTGGACAGCCTGAATCCCCTCACTAATCTGATAGTTTAAATAATTAACGGTCATCTCCGTTAATTTGTTTAGCAGCTGATGCATAAGTTCAGGTGTCTGTTTAATCATTTGGAAAACAGGTGCCGCTTTCTCCGAGATACCAGCACCGCGTTTGATAGGACTCTCGCCAGCGATGAGGAAAAATGCAAGGGTCAAAGGCGCGCCAGCAAAGCCGATCAGTGGTAACTCACCGTTTAGGGTTTCGCGTAGTCTACGGATAACGTTACCGGTAAACGCTAATTGTGACGGAGGATCATCAACAGGTAGAAGTGCATCCACTTGTGCTAACGTCCGAATGGGTGGTTTTAAAACAGGCCCTGGGTCAAATCGGAAATGCGCGCCCATTGGTGCAAGTGGCGTGAGTATATCTTTATAAACAATGATAGCATCAACACCGATGCGTTTTGGTAAAAGCGATATCTTGACAGCTGATTCAATATCAGTCTCTGACATCGGTGCGGGACAGGTTCGGAAGAGTTGTTCTAAAGGAACGTTCAATTCTTGTCGAATCTGCCGATAAAGCGGATCTGATCTGCCAGCCTGTCGCATCATCCACACCGGCACGCGTTCCACCGGTAGACACTGTGCTGCGCGAAGAAGTAAGTCGTTTTTCAATTGTTGTTCCATTCAGAGGGTTTCTACCTTTCAACGCGTCTTCAAATCACTGTATGTCGTCGTTAACTTGTCTGTGAGAGGTTTCATTGTGAAACCCCTCCCTTTTGATAGCGTTCAAGGAATCGCCGTAGTTTAGCGAAACTTCTAACGTTTTTCATAATCCTACCGCTCTCTCGCTCCTCGAGATAGAGAAGGAAACCCATAACATAAAGGCTCACCAGAAATAGTAGAAGCCCTGAAACGCATCGCCCGACTGCTGAATAATTGGCTTGCAGACTGAGGTAAGGAGTGACCGCCTCGGGTGAGTCCTGCTGAGGCCACTCCACCGAGACAAAGTCACCTAACCCAGTTATCCCAAGCGATAAAAAAGCGATCGAAAGGACAAAAACGAGGAAAAATGGGATACCCATATTAGATACCGATTAGGAAGAAACTTTTATCAACCCTTTAGTACAACCATCTTCTCGGTTGCGGACTTTAGTTATTCCTTCAACGAGCGATTCAAGCGAGAATTCATGGCTAATAATTTTGTCCATATTGACATCACCGCTCGAAATGAGTTGGACCGCCTCTTCCCACGTGTCCGGTGCAAGCCAAGAGAATCGAATCGTTTTATCATCAAGGATAGTATTAAGGATGGGTACCTCCATTACGTCTGTGTCACCAGGGAGTCCAAAGATAACGACGGTTGCGTGCCGTCCGGTCACTTCGAGCGCGGTGTGTATTGCGTCAAGTGAACTGGTAGCCGTAATTGCGCGGTCTGCTAATTCACCGTTATTGAGTTCTTGAATTGCAGCACCCAGGTCTTCAACATAGTGCGGTGAACTGGTATCACTGACGTTAACGACGACATCTGCGCCGAGGTCTTTACCACAATCTAATCGATAATCACGAGTTCCGACAAGTAGTACATTCTTCAGCCCACGGCTCTTCAGGACTTGTACCATCATGAGACCGATGGGGCCCGGTCCGAAGACGACAGCTGTTTGTCCTTCTTCAGCATTGAGATTGTTGACAGCATAGAGTCCGCACGCGAGCGGTTCTGTTAACGCCCCTTGGTCGTAAGTAACGTTATCGGGCAGCTTGACTGTCCAGCGATAATCGGAAACCGCGTACTCAGCGAATCCACCATCAACACCTACACCCAAGACGCGCTTTTCAGGACACAGGTTGGACAATCCTTTTTTGCTCCAGAAGGAGTCAGGGTTTGATTGGACGGGGTTGACAACAACGCGGTCACCTACTTTAAAGCCGCCTTTTGCTCCTGCTTCACTACCGACTTCAACGACTTCACCGGTAAACTCGTGCCCAAGGATTAGGGGGCCTTTCCCATCGTCTGTTTCGAGTGAACTGTTCCCAAAATAGTATGCAACGTCCGAACCACAGATCCCTACAGAACGTACTTGAACTAACAAGTCGTTGTTCCCGGCTTGCGGTATAGGGCGGTCTTCAAGACTCATTGATTCGGGCTCATAAAAAATTTGTGATTTCATTATCTGCCTCCTTAAGAAGTCTGAATCGATACAGTTATTTTAGCATGTCTACATTATATTTTGCAATTAAATTTAAATCAATATTTAGAAGATGAACCGCATCGCGAAAAGTAAAAATCGGCTGCAAAATTCGCCGAGAAAAACCGTGATAATTGCAATAAAAAGAAAACCGGTTGCAGCGCGCGTCGCACCAAGCACGTCACGGGCAACAGATTTCGGACGTAAGCAGTCCCATGTAATAAAATAGAGGAGTAGGGTCCCCGCGATGCCTATAAGCAATCGCATACCGAAGATGATGTGGTAGAAGAGGGTAAAAGGAACCACGTCTGTGGATTGCTGTCTGAAAAAAAAATTTAGGGAGAGCAGCAGTGTTACGCCTGAAAGCGCGAGGAGTAGGACAGTGTTGAAACGCTTGAGGTAAATCACAGGTAGATCCGGTGTCACGAGGTACCAATGCCCAAACCACATGCCGGTGTGGACTGCACCGAGCAGGACAGCCGCTATCAAGAATTGCATCGGGAGTAGAACCGTTTCTCCGGGCAATTGAACAATTTGGAGGTATCGTTGGGCACTTAAAACGATCCATGCCGCCCCACAAATTGAACCCGCAATGAACAGAATTCGTGTGAGCAGCGGATACCTGAACCACCAACTCAGTGTATAGACGAAAACCAGAAGAACAAACGAAATTACCAAAATGGACTCACGGTTTTGCCAAAATCCAAAAAAATTGAGAAATGTGACAGGCTGCTGATGAAGTGCCAAATCTGCACAACGCGATAAACCGCTTACAAGCAGGTATATACCGCCCATTAAACGATAGAAATTTGCACCGACTAACCCTTTGGGAACGAGGATTAGGAGAACAAATCCACCGACTGCAAGTTGGCTGAAAACAAGATAAAAAATATCAAGGATGCTGAACATAGGGATCCCGGCGTAATTGGGGTATGCAGATTATTTTTCACAAAAAACGGAAACCCATTAGCGTTGACCGTAGCGTATCGCTATGCTCAAGAACAATAATGGGTTTCCTATGGTCCGGTGTCTCATCACACTTTGGCTGTGTGTAAAGACAATATGTCCAGAATTAAATAATTTCGACGACAGCACCGAGAGCTTCAAGCTGCTCTTTCGCCTTGTCAGCATCCTCTTTAGAGACACCTTCTTGAATAACGACCGGTGCGGATTCAACTTTTTCTTTCGCTTCCTTCAAACCGAGTCCGGTAAGGGCCCGGACCTCTTTGATAACAGGAATTTTGCTGGATCCGAATTCTTTGAGTTGCACATCAAATTCGGTTTTCTCTTCCACTTCTGCTTCTTCTTCAGCAGCTGCACCTGGCATTGCGCCAGGCACCATCCCTGGCATAGCGACTGCCGGTGCTGCGGAAGCACTGACACCAAATTTATCTTCTAATGCTTTGACGAGTTCGGAAAGCTCCAAAACTGTCATATTGCTGATCTCATCGATCATTTTTTCTAAATCTGCGGCCATATTTTTATCCTTTTTAAATCAGTAGTACTAAATTGACTTGATTAGAAAATTCTCTGACCAAGTGTTTCGGGAAAAGAGAGGCACACTGCCCCGCTTTCCATATAATATTTGCTACAAACGTTAGGCGTTTTCTGCCTCTTTCTTCTGTTCGGCGACCTGTGTCAACACGGAGGTCACCTGACGTATCGTGCCACTGAGTACATTTACCATCCCGGTAACGGGGGATCCTTGATGTAGCGTTCGTACAAGTCCAACAAGGGGGGCACTGACAAGTCCGACGGTTTTAGCGATCAGGACATCGTACGACGGCATATCTTTGAGTGCTTCAACGCCATCAGCGTCAATCACCTGTGTTCCGAGGATTCCACCTTTAATTTTAAGGGCCTCGTGTTCCTCGCTAAATGCAAGTAAGATTTTTGAAGAGGCGGCGGGGTCTGTGCCAGCGGCGAGGGCTGTATTCCCTTTGAGAAATGGTTCCAGGCCTTCAATGCCTTTTTCTTCTGCGATAACGTTGATTAATGTGTTCTTGCAGACCTTGTATCGGATATTCGCTTCCCGAAGTTGGTTTCGCAGTTCATTGGTTTCCGCGACGGAAAGCCCCTGAAAATCTGTTAACAGAACGACATCAGCACTATCAAAAATCTCACGAATTTGTTCTGCTTGCTGAACATTCGCCTGATTCGGCATGTATCAGCTCCTTTCTGCGTGGGTTATATGGAAACCACATCGCGTTGTTTTAGTTTCATACAAATGCATGCAAAAAGCCCCCAGGTGCCTGGAGGCTCACAGAAAAGGAGAGAACAATGACAGGCAATAAAATGCTGCCTGCGTTTCAACGATGTCCTTGCCGTTTCCATTCCATTCAAGCCTCAGTAGGCAATTAAGCCGATGGCACCTACGTTCTACGACTCTATTCAGTTGTAAGGGCTATTGTTATATCGTGCTCCGTGTGGACTATGCGAATTGTTGAGGGTCTATTCGGATACCGACACCCATAGTTGCTGAGATGGCTACACTGCGAATGTATCGGCCCTTTACAGCAGCGGGACGAGCAGCGATGAGTGCGCCCATGACAGTATTGAGATTCTCTTTAATGCTTGCTTCCTCAAAGGAGGTTTTGCCGATTGGTACGTGGATAATACCAGACGAGCGTTCGACACGATACTCAATTTGCCCAGCCTTGATATTTTGTATCGTTTCAGTGACATCCGTTGTGACGGTTCCTGCCTTCGCGTTCGGCATTAGACCTCTCGGTCCAAGAACCCGTCCGAGTTTAGGCATAATAGTGCGCATCAGGTCAGGTGTCGCAATTGTTGCGTCGAAATCGAGCCAACCATCAACGATTTTATCAACGAGGTCGTCTGTCCCGACAAAATCTGCGCCAGCTTCTTCAGCCTGCCGTGCCGCATCGCCTTCGGCGAAGACAACAACACGTGCTGATTTTCCTGTGCCATGTGGCAGTGTAACGATGCCACGGATATTCTGATCGGCGTGCTGAGCGTTTACACCGAGACGCGATGCCAGATCAACCGTCTCGTCAAACTTTGCACCGCTCGTCTTTTTCACAAGCGAAACCGCCTCATCAACGGTGTACAGGTGGTGTCTATCCACCTGCTCTTTGATTTCGCTGTATCGCTTTCCTCTTTTCGCCATGTTGTTCTCCGATAATCAACCGGGTGTATCTCTGCACCCCAATGCCTAAGCGAGTTTATACGTACGTGAGGCGACCCACTGTGCCGCCGTATACATGAGTGAGTCTCGCTATCTAATTGTAAGTCCCATACTGCGTGCAGTGCCTTCTACCATCCGCGTTGCAGCATCTAAGTCCGTCGTATTCAAGTCGGGTAATTTCGTCTGCGCGATTTCGCGAATCTGGTCCATCGTCACGGTAGCGACCTTGTTTCGGTTCGGTTCACCAGATCCTTTTGCAATTTTCGCTGCGGACTTGAGGAGAACGGCTGCCGGCGGTGACTTCACAACGAACGTAAAAGACCTGTCACTATAACAAGTGATGATAGTCGTTACCACCATACCTGTTTGCTGCTGCGTCTGGGCGTTAAAGGATTTGATAAACTCCTGTAAATTAATCATATAAGGTGCAAGACTCGGTCCGACAGGCGGCTGCGGGGTCGCCTGTCCAGACACTAATTGGAGTTTAACTTCACCTGCTATTTTTTTTGCCATTGTTCTTCCTTTAATTTAATTCTTCTACTTCAAGTAAACCTAAATCAACAGAGGTAGAACGCCCGAAAAGCGAAATGCTAAGCCTTAACCGCTGGTGTTCCATGTCAATTTCTTCGATTTCCCCAAAGAACCCACTAAACGGTCCGCTGATCACTTTGACCTTATCACCGATTTCATATTCCATTGCTGGGACCGGCTGGACCTCCTCCTCCTCGGTTGACAGTTGGAGCATCGCTTCAACGTCATCAGGACTCAACGGAGATGGATGGGATGTAGGTCCTAAGAAGTTCATAACCCCCGGGGTTTCCTGTATGAGTGCCCAACTCCTCTGTCCAATCGGACTCTCTACCTGTGGCCCGAGTTCATGGGACGTATGGACAAGCACATATCCCGGATAAGAGGGTCTAACGCTAACCTTTCGCTGGCTGTCCTTTATCTTCACCACTTCGGTTTCGGGGACATTAACCTGCAAGATTTCGTCCTGTAACTCTTCCCTTGCAATCATGTTGTCAAGGTTGAGTTTAACCTTCTTTTCATGTCCAGTGTATATCTGAACGACGTACCAGTATCCATCCATATTCTGAATCCATCAGTGTTCGTGTGCTGCACTACACAAGCACCCAAATATTAACTACGAATAAAAAGGGTTCTAAGAAAAGCCATACCGAACCCCTCAAGCGTATAGTTGAGGGCATATTGGCTTACAAGTACCGCGATTAAAGGAATTGCGGCTACCGCTGCGGCGATGACCTTACGATTACTGGGAATGACAGCCTCGGGGTTTCTATCGTTCTGTGAGTGCTCTTCCCAACTTTTCACGATAAAAAACACAACAATCGGGAGAGCGAGTAGAACAATCCAACTTAAAGGGCTTGCCCATTTGGGGAAGGCAGGATTGCCATCAATAATACCGATATAAAGCCCTAAAAGCGCAGTCGCAACGATGACAGTAATCGTGCTTCCCTGAACCTCTTTTACGTCCGGTTTCGATACCTTCTGCCATTCGAGATGGATCCCCTGAAAATACTTTTTTAATCGAGTTATCATAAAAATAAAAGGCAGGCCAGGAGGGATTCGAACCCCCAACATTCGGTTTTGGAGACCGACGCTCTAGCCGTTGGAGCTACTGGCCTGTAAGATTTTGTTGCGTGCTGCGGATCTGTTTAGCCGCTGATACGACGGTATCCAAGGCACTTGTGAGAAAAGTTAGCGTGTCTCTTTATGAGGTGTATGTTTCCGACAGAACCGACAGTATTTCTTCCGTTCATAACGGGATTGCTGTGTCCGGCGGTTCCGTGTCGTTATATAATTCCGTTGACGACATACATCACAGGCTAATGTTACAATGTCTCTCGGCATAATAATACCCTACTTTCAGTATCCGATAAGTGGAGCCGACGACCGGGATTGAACCGGTGACCTCGTCCTTACCAAGGACGCGCTCTACCGACTGAGCTACGTCGGCAAAAATAAACATTCAACAAGCGGGAGACGGGATTCGAACCCGCGACACATGGCTTGGAAGGCCAATGCTCTACCAACTGAGCTACTCCCGCAGAAGACCAGTGCCAGCAGAAAATATCTCACTGTGTCGTAGCGACTTGCGAATCTCGTTGTCGGAAACCTGCTATTGTTGTGTTTTCTACTCGGCTCCGGTACAAATAAACAAAAATGGGGGCAGATGGATTCGAACCACCGTAGGCATAGCCAACAGATTTACAGTCTGCCCTTTTTGACCGCTCAAGCATACCCCCGTTATCAAAAAGCTGACGAGAGGAATCGAACCTCCAACCTAGTGATTACAAATCACTTGCTCTACCATTGAGCCACGTCAGCAGCACTTTAATATTATACACATTTTAGAACAGGTTGTCAAGTGACTTTAGATCAGCACTATTTAATTGTCACGAATCGCTTTTGTAGGATCGGTTGTAACCCCGATGCTCGCGGATAGGAACGCGCACCCATTATCGCTACAACTCGTTGCTACAGTCCTTCTTCGCGTTCCTCCGTCTCGGTATCTTGCGCCTGCTCAAGGAGTTCTTCATCGAATATATCGCTCTCGTCATCTAACGCCTCAGGATCTGTAAAAATTGAAGCGGTCTTCGAGACAAGCACTTTTTCCTCAGTCTTTTCAAAATGGAGTTTTCCGTCAATCAACTCTTGTGTTGCAACAGCAACCGGTTTTTTCTTCTTGTCTGTCGTGCTTGAAGGTGCGATTGGTAAGCCGTTTGCATTTATATCTCTGGCACGTTGCGCAATAACATTGACTGCAAGATATTTATTATTGACTGTCTTTACTAAGTCTTCGTTGTAAACGACTTCACTCATTATACATTCTCCTCCATTTAGAGCATGTTGAATGTCGATTTAATGCCCATTATCAATCGGCGCGCTGCCAAAGCGCGCCTACACATCTTTATTTTTCCTATAAATACAAGTCAATTTGAAAACACTATAATAATTATACCAAATTTCTTTCAAAAGTCAAATTAAATTGACACAAAAATTGACAAAC
>RKRO01000492.1 GCA_007571355.1 Candidatus Poribacteria bacterium
GGGTATCTTCGTAAAAGTGTGCATTTATTTTCGGATGTTACGACATCAGACAGAAAACGCGCGACATCACTATCCCTGAGCTCATGAAAAACAATCAGCGTCCAGAACGTTTTCAGTTTAAAGTCGGTCTACGCGGTCAACAGGTCGTACTATTTCTGTTAGTCGCACTCACGCCCTTGTTCGCTGTTTCCATCGCGATTAAGGTGTTGGGTGAAAACGCACTAAAAGGGACTGTCGGTGAAAACCACGTGCTTTTGGCACAAGAGAAACTTGCGCGTATAGACAATGCCATCTCAGAAAAGATCGAGAAGATTCACGGAGAACTCCCAAACATCAGAGAAGCCGTCAGGAGCTCAAACACCGTTGATGGCGATGTCGTTGTCTATTTCACCGCATGGGCAAATCTTGTGGATAGTCTCCGGTTGCTCGAAACGTATACTGGAAACAGGAGACACAAGAACATTCGCGAGGTAACAATTACAAATGCATCCGGATACGTCCTCCGTTCAAACAAGCCGACGCTGGACTATTCGCCGATAAGAGAGATACCGAAACGCGTAGATGATAATATCTGGTGGAAAAATGCCTATAACAACGGGTTAGGGTACGCATTTGCTGAAGACATCCACTATGATACCGTCCGAGAAGTGCATCTGCTACCCATCGCATTGCCGATACGGGTGAAACCTAAAGGTGAAAACAATACAATAGGTGTCCTGAGAATTGAACTGTTGCTGCCTGAACTTAAACGTATCGTTGAAGTCAGTCCTGAATTGGAACCCGAGAAATTGGAGGACGTTATCTCAGAAGATGTAAGTATTGTCGAATCCGATCCAGACTTGGAACAGACGCGCACGATCCTAACGGACGCATCCGGTAGAATCATCGCCGCCTCAGCAGAGAGCGGGTACCAAATCGGCGACGATATAGAGATGAACAACGCAGCTGCAGAAGCGATCATTGAAGCAAAAAAGGGGACAGAAGGGAAATATTACGACTACGAAGCCATCGGCGAAACTGATAGCTTCAATGAATCACGAGTATACGGATGGGCACGAACCCAACCCTCACGGAGACAACAGTGGAAAGATCAAAATTTCAGCAACTGGATCGTTTTTGTTTCAAGACCAACAGCCTCGGCGTACGCCGGCGTTAAAAAATTAAACAATTATATCTTTTATGTTACCATCGCTTCAAGTTGTATCGTTATACTTGTCGCATGGTGGGCAGCGCAGCGGATCGCAACACCGATCTTGAAAGTCGCAGAAGCAGCACGAAGCATCGGACAAGGCGAATTTGATAGTGAAATCGTCATTGATAGTGACGACGAGGTCGGAACGCTCGCGAAAGAATTCAATGAGATGCGGCGGAACCTGAAAATCGCAGTCGACCAACTCACACAAGAAGAACGAAAACTGACCACTATCGTCGATAACCTCGCGGAAGGGTTGATTGTCGTTGAACCAACAGGAAACGTCCTGTACGTTAATCCCGTCGCTGAACGGCTCCTAAATCTCGGAGATACCTCCGGCTTGGGAAACTACATCGCACTGGATACAGCAGCCGGCGAAATCCGATGGACGAAAGCATCGAAAGATACAGAAACCGAACACACGGAAACCAAAACAGCGGACATGAAAATCCTTTCCGCTTCACAACGTGAGACGACACAACATCAAACGATGATTGCAGAAATTAAGGTTCATGAAGAACTGCCAAATACCAGCAATCCACGTGTCCTTCGCATTATAGCAAGCCATTTTCCGGATGAGAGCAACAACATCGCAGGCACAGTTTACGTTTTCGATGACATCACAAACGAACACGAAATAGAGCAGATGAAATCAGAGTTCGTCTCTCTCGTGTCACATGAATTACGAACACCGTTAACATCTATCATCGGTTTTATTTCGCTGATCCTCGACGGAAAAACCGGTGAAATCAATCCAAAACAGCAAGAGAGCCTCGGACGTGCCCTCCGACAATCCGAACGGCTCGCCGAACTTATCAACGACCTGCTTGATATTTCAAGAATCGAAGCCGGACGCATCGAAATGAAGCAGGAACAGGTGCAGATAGACGCGATAGCAGAACAACGGATTGAAGAACTACGTCCACAAGCAGATGAGAAAGCCATCTCCCTGCTTTTAGAAACACCACCGAATTTACCGACAACAATCGGCGACGCAGACCGCATCGGACAAGTGTTTATTAACCTTATCGGAAACGCTATTAAATACACACCTGACAACGGAAAGGTAACAGTCAGAATATCAAAACCTACACAAAATAACTTTCACGTTGAGGTCATTGACACAGGCCCCGGGATCCCCGCTGAAGAGAGAGGAAAGGTTTTTGACAAATTCAGACAACTCGGAAGTGTACAGACCCGGCAACAGGGCGGTAGCGGGTTAGGACTCTCCATCGCCTCCGGAATCGTTGAAGCACACGGCGGTAAATTGTGGGTCGATACGGGAGATAACGGACACGGGAGTAACTTCCAGTTCTTCATGCCAATTGAGGGAAAGACTTCATAGCCGTAGGAACGAGGTGACCTCGCCCCTACAAATCGAACAGCGTAAGGCGTGGATTCTGAAAAGGGCTTTTTGAAAACCCTTCCTGAACGACCACACGGAACATTTAAAATATGCCTGAAACGATCTTAGTCGTCGATGACGACCTCGATATACTTGAACTGCTAAAGATGAATTTAGAACCCGAAGGTTACACCGTCCACACCGCAAGCGATGGCGATGGCGCGGTGCAAAGTGCCTGTACAGATCCACCGGATCTCATCCTACTCGATGTTATGATGCCGCATAAAAACGGTTTGCAAGTCATTGAAGAACTAAAAAATATAGAGGAGACAAAAAGCATCCCCGTCATTCTGGTCACAGCACGCGGCCAGACAGATGATAAAGTACTCGGACTCGAAACAGGAGCCGACGATTATATCACCAAACCCTTTGATTTACGCGAGGTAACAGCGCGCGTCGAAGCAGTCCTCGACAGGACGAGACCCATTAAATATATTAACCCCTTGAAACGCGCAATGGGAGAAGGATTCAGTGAAGAAGGATTGCAACAACTTGCCGGACATCTCGAAGCCGCCGCCGCGATTCAAAAAAAATTGTTACCCGATCACGCACCGAACTTTGACAAATTCGACATCGCTAACCTGCTACAAAGCTCTACTGCCGTCTCTGGTGATTTCTACGATTTCATTCCGTTAAGTGAAACACAAGTCGGAATTGTACTCGGCGACGTAAAGGGCAACGGTATACCCGCAGCGCTCCTGATGATAATGATCCGGACCGCACTCCGATTGCTCTGCCATGACGAAGATACACCCGCCTCAATCC
>RKRO01000259.1 GCA_007571355.1 Candidatus Poribacteria bacterium
AGAAGTGGGCATTTTTATTACGATTGAACCTGTCTCCGCAAAGATGCGTCAGGCAGCGGAAAATATGGGCAGCTTCGAGCACAATGAAAAGAACTACCCGCGCCTCCAATTCTGGCAGTTAGATGATGCCTACTTCAACAACCCGGATAGCATCAACACGCTTATCCGCTTACCGGATGCATGGCGCATCCGTCCCGCCCAAAAATCGGAACGTCACTTCGACAACCGACAGATGGAACTCCTCCGCGGCTAACTGATATGCATGCACTGCCAATGTTTCTGCTGTGCTCTGACAAGTTTGCAAGGCAACCGTGCGGACAATGGATAACTTCTCAATGCAGAAACCTTTTGACATTACACCGTTTTTTAAGGTATAATTGGTTTGATATCTGTCGGTCTTGTGATTATTTAAAATCTCTCAACTGAAAACTTGTACAAGTACGAAAGGAGAAAAAAGTGCTTCAAAATACGCAGATGAAATACGTGTGCCTCGCGATAGCATGCCTATCAGGCATTGTACTGAGTTTTACACCCGCACATCGTGCTGTCGCTCAGAAAATACTCGCCCAGACAGGCTTTGAAGAGTTCTCCGTCGGTGCCACGCCAGATGGTTGGGCACAAGTTGGCGGTGGTATTGATATCACAGACACGACTGTCAAAACGGGGGGCCGGGCACTGGTTGTCGCTGGTACTGCCGATGGTGACGCACTGGGCGTGCCTCTTGAAACCGAAACTTCTATTATGTCTGTTGAATTCTGGGCATACGTCCAAAGCGGCGGGCGCTCTTTCAATTTGAAGGTCGCCTCTGCTGATAACATCAGCGAAAATAATGGCGGTAGCTACATCAATTGGGACGCTGATATCGTTCGACTCTATGATGGCAGTGCATGGCAAGAAATCGGGGGGTTCGCAACAGATACATGGAAGTACGTGCGCGTCGTCACAGATTTTACCACAAGCCGATTTGATTTCTATGCCGGGGATAGTAGGGAGGAGGTTTTGGCAGCACCCCTCAAAGAAGAGCTCCCTTTCAGGAACCCCGCCTTTGGACCTATTCCAACATGGGTAGTGTTTCATGTCTGGTCAACAGCTGCCCCTGGCTACGTTGATGACTTACTCGTTTATGAAGGCAGTGAACCGCTCAGTAACCTGACTGCTGTCGAACCCGGTGGCAAACTGGCGGTGTTATGGGGCGGTATTAAAGAGCAGTAACGTCCGTGTCCATAGCCCACTATTGTAAACAATGGATATAGCGACCAGAAATGATAGGTAGAGAGCACCGCGTGCCCTACTCAGAATGTAGAGGACAAACAGATGTATCGATATAAACATGCTAACCTCAGTAGTTATTTCTCACTCACTATTGCTTTTGTGCTGATGTTTACTGTTATGACAACGACAATCGCGCAGGAAGTTTTCGTACAAACAGGATTTGAGGAATTCCCCACCGGTAATCCGCCCAAAGACTGGGAAGCAATTGGCGGTGACTTTGAAGTTTCTGGCGATACCGTCAAAACCGATAAAAAAGCACTCGCTATCTTAGGGGGTGCAGATGGAGATGGCCTCGGTATCCCTATAGAAACCGAAGTCCCGATTATTTCGGTTGAATTCTATGTGTATATTGAAGGCGGCGGTAGGTCTTTCAATCTCAAAATCGCCACTGCTGACGGTTTCGGCGAAAACAATGGCTGCACCTATATCAACTGGGATGCAGGTATTGTCCGACTTTATGACGGTGCTGCATGGCAGCCCATTGGCGATTTTGAAACTGACACATGGAAGTACGTCTACATTGTTGCCGATGTCAGCAAAAGCGAATTTGATTTTTACGTAGGTGATGACAGGGACGATGCGTTGGGTGCCAAGCCGGAAAAAGGACTCCCCTTTCGGAACCCTGCGCTCGGTCCCGTAGCCAAGTGGGTCGCTTTCTATACGTGGGGCATAGTTGTCCCTGGTTACATTGATGATTTACTTGTCTATGAAGGTGAAGAAGCACTTGACCTTGCCGTTGACCCCGCCGGAAAACTCACTACTTTCTGGGGACATATCAAAAAACAGGCCGCACTTCAATAATTGGTTTAAAGTCGTTATTTTGAAGTTTGCAAGTGCAATCGGAGTTCGATGAGCAGCAGCCCTTCCGCAACTAATTTTTTCGATTGAGGAACTATTTTAGTTATGGGATTGATGAGAGATTTAAGAGAAAGAACTCGTACCGTTGGAGAGTTGAGAGATGCCATCCGTTCTATAGACAGAAATCGGATACCGGATCCTAAAAATGCTATTCGAGCGTTAAAGAGATCCGTTCGATTTGTAGTTGGGGCGGGATTAAATGAATTAAAAAAGTTGAGAAAGGCTATTCAGGATCTGCAAGATGCTATTGACGCTATGAAAACTGAAGTAGAAATACGGATGCCAGATATGCCTTTGGCTGAGTGGTGGTGGAATTTGAAAAATGTCCTTGATAAATTGAAAACAGTGATTCCTTCTATAAATGGGGTACAAGTGCCAAGAACAAATAACTTACCTTTAGACAGGATATCGGAAGTAATTGCCGGATTGGGAGTACCTGGTCTTGTGTTGGTTATGTTAATGACAGCTTCACCTTGGGTCGGGGCGGCAGCGATAACATCATCGCTTGCCGCTTTGGGACCGTTTGGAATGCTTGGGGGAATCGCTACCTTGGGAGTTTTAGCATTTATTTCAAGGGCACTCACCAAATTTGGCTTTGCGAAAGTGTTCTCAGCAGTACTTGTTAAGTTAAAAGAAAATGGCAAAACTTGTGGAGAAATTCGAGAGGAAGTTGATGGATATCCGATTTCCAGGGAACTAAAGCGAAAACTTGAGGAGCAGATAAAAAAGTTTTACGAGGAAGAAAATCATGCGCAATGAAACGGTATCCCTCACGCCAGCACAGCGACTCCATTTCGATATCTACGGTTTTGTCCTGTTAGAGAACGTCCTGAACGAAGATGAAATTCAACACATGAAGGGTGCGCTCTACAGGATGAAAGCCGACGAGAATCTGGGTCCCAAACGCGTCTATGCTCGGTGGCATGGTGAACATCACGTACTTTTCGGGAATCTTGTGGAATATGATCCAGCGTTATTGGAGTATGCTGCGCATCCATAGCGCGTGCCAGTGGTGGAAGAGGGGGTTGGCGGGGGGGGAGGACTGGAGGCATGGGGTGAGGGCGATGAGGAGTGACTGGGGCGGGCGGAGAGTTCCCTGTGGTCCCCAGGATCGGGGGACATGCTGAGTTCGCGGAGGCGTTGTTGCCTGCCACCGAAGGGGAAAGTGTGGATTGGGGGGATGGCATCAGATCGGCTATAATGAATGAAACCGGAGTAAAT
>RKRO01000434.1 GCA_007571355.1 Candidatus Poribacteria bacterium
TTCCTGCCCGAAGATTAGATGAGCAAACCCAATATAATCTACATCCATTCACACGACACCGGACGGTATGTGCAACCCTATGGGCATGCGATACCGACACCGAACATACAAAAACTTGCCGAAGAAGGCGTTGTCTTCAGAAACGCCTTTTGTGCGAACCCAACCTGTTCACCCTCTCGTGCAGCGCTCCTTACCGGACAATACGCCCATAGCTGCGGTATGGGGGGATTGGCAAACCGCGGATGGAGTCTGCCGGTTCCGGAACATCTCATACCGCACACCCTAAATCGAGAAGGGTACACGACTGCATTGGCAGGATTCCAACACGTCGTGCGAGATGTCCAAGAAACAGGCTACCAACGACTCTTAGCACAAGATAGCGGCCGCGACGGCGCAGAAGTACGCGCACGCAACTTCATCGCCGAGAAACATGAGGCACCGTTCTTCTTAGATGTCGGTTTCGGCGAGACCCATCGGCGCGCAAAGGGATTCGCGCCACAGCCAGCGGGTGAACCGAAAACAGACCCGCGCTACGTAAAACCCCCTGCACCATTCCCGGATACACCCGTAACGCGGCAGGATATGGCGGAATACATAGATTCAGCCCGAACACTGGATAAAAAAATGGGGGTGGTTTTTGACGCACTCGAAGAAAATGGAATCGCTGAAAACACGCTTGTGATATGCACAACCGACCACGGACTTGCCTTCCCGCGTATGAAATGCCATCTCAGCGACCACGGTATCGGTATAATGCTGATTGTTCGCGGTCCGGGTGGTTTTGATGGCGGACAAGTCGTAGACGGACTGGTTAGCCACATTGATCTGTTCCCCACCATCTGTGAATTGGCGGGCATTGAAGCACCCGCATGGCTACAAGGCAATGCCATGCTTCCCTTAGTGAATGGCGAAGCAGAGGATATTCGGGACGCTATTTTTGCCGAAGTCAACTATCACTGCTGCTATGAACCGCAACGCGCCGTCCGAACCAAACGTTGGAAATACATCAGACGTTACGACAACGCTGAGAAGTGGGCACTCCCGAATTGCGACGACAGCATCAGCAAAACCTTTATGATGGAGCACGGTTGGGCGGATCAACCCGTTGAATCGGAACGGTTGTACGATGTTGTGTTCGATCCATCAGAGGCGCATAACCTCGCCGATAACTCGGATTATGCAGATGCCTTAGCGGAGATGCGCGAGCGTTTGGAGCAGTGGCGGGTTGAAACGGACGATCCCGTGAGCGAAACCCAGATTATGGAACCACCTGAAACGGCTGTATCCAACGATCCAACGGATATATCACCCGGCGACAAGCACTATCCCGCCCGTGAAATGCTGTGATACTTTCCAAAAAAGTCAATCATTACAGAGACATTTCAGGGATTGCGGAGACCCTACGATTCTTGGCGAAGGATGTGGGTGCTGATGCGTCGGGGTCTGTGTTCTTATCTGGGCGAGGGGACCTCGCCCCTACGATTCTTGGCGAAGGTATTGTAATTATGGAAACACACCTATCCAAGCGATGCCCCCCTGCTTGCGGGGGGATAAAGAGGGACAACGGGCGTGTAAAGTTTTTGTCAGAGCATTGATTTTTGGATAGAACAGGTTTGTTTACATAGCACTCCGCTGGAGTGCGACAGAAGCGATACGTTTTTTCTATAGACATATTGCCCCGCTGGAGCAAAGAAGCCTCTTCACAGATAAAGTCCTCTTCACGCCAGAGGCGTGGTATGTCTATAGAAAACCGAATGCCGAAGTTCCGCACGCCAGCGGCGTGCTATGTGTATTGACGACGGGATGTCGGGTGAAAACCGCCTCTATAAGGGAACGCTACTAAAAACTTTACACACCCGGGGACAACGAAAAAATTGACATAAACCCCATGCTTGTGTTATTATATATCCCATATCTAACTTGTAGCACAAACTGTTAACTCGTGCCACCTCACATAAAATAAAACCATGAACCGCCAAACCAACACAAACACCACACTGAATTGTAGGGGCGAGGTACCCTCGCCCGATATGACCCACACACTCAACACAACCCGCGCTGCAGTAACACCGCATTACCCCCCCCCACTTACTATGTGTTAAGTAGTTTTGCGACTCTTGGCATAAAACGCTTGTCTAAACTCTATCTATCACGCCCACACACGAACCGCGCCGACGCGGCACTCGCTGTGCGGGCTGTTTACGTTGCAGGAGGTAGACATGTCAAAGCCTAATTCCAACCTCCGCGATAATCACGTCCGTGGCAGCGTCGGCGAATTCCTAAAGTCCAAAATTGAAGACGGCTCCTCCGTCTCCATCGTCTCCGCATACTTCACCATCCACGCCTTCCACGCCCTCAAAAAATCGCTAACAAATATCAAAGAACTCCGCTTTTTATACGGAGAACCCCGTTTTATCAAAAACATAGATACCGAGAAAACCGATAAAAAAGCCTTTAAAATAGAGGACGAAGGCCTCACATTTGACGACACGCTCCAACAAAACTGGATCGCAAAAGCATGTGCAGAGTGGATCCGGGAAAAAGTCCAGATCCGCTCCATCCGAAAATCTAATCTGATGCACGCCAAAATGTACCACATCGCAAACAACGGCGGCGAAGAGGCTATCGTCGGAAGCTCTAATTTTACGGTGCGCGGCCTGGGGTTGAGTGCAACCCATAACAATATCGAACTCAACCTAAAGATAGACAGCAACACAGACCGCGCAGACGTAAAAGCCTGGTTCGAGGAGCTCTGGAACAATGAGACACTTGTTGAAGACGTGAAAGCACAGGTACTCTTATATCTGGAACAACTCTATCAGCACACACCTCCGGAGTTTATCTACTACAAAACCCTCTATCACATCTTTGAAGGGTTCTTAGATGAACACGAAAAGAGCGGGCTGCTCGCCGAAGATATAGCACTCGTTGATACGGACATCTGGAACACCCTGTTCGAATTCCAAAAGGATGCTGTAAAAGGAGCCATCAACAAAATCCACCAACACAACGGGTGCATCATCGCCGACAGCGTCGGATTGGGAAAAACCTACGAGGCACTCGCTGTTATCAAATACTTTGAACTCCGCAACAACAGAGTGCTTGTCTTATGCCCCAAGAAACTCCGCGATAACTGGACAGTCTATCAAGGACACAATAACGACGAGCTCAATAAATTTCTCAATGACCGATTCGCATACACCGTCCTCTCACACACCGACCTGAATCGTGAACGCGGCAAATCCGGCGACATCGACCTCGCAACGCTCAATTGGCATAACTACGACCTTGTGGTCATTGATGAATCCCACAACTTCCGAAACAATACACCCGGCAAAAAAGACGAGG
>RKRO01000268.1 GCA_007571355.1 Candidatus Poribacteria bacterium
CTCATCAACAATACGGCTATTTTGAGCATTCCCCGCCTCGAATACGCCACTGTTGATAAAAGCTTGATAGGTGCTGAGATCCACACCGTCAGCAGCAGTTGCTTGGTCGTGGCAGCCCGCATACGCACACCTCGACGTCAGAATCGGCTGAAGTTCCTGTTCAAAGGAGGTTGGAGCGTTGGTTGCCGGGTCAGTGGTTCCTGGAGTTTGCGGCTCAGATGGTGCTTCGTCATCATGGTCGTCGTCATCATAGTATCCCCAGTCATTTGGATCTTGCTGATTGATCCAGTCAACGAAAAGTTGAATGTTCGCATCGCTCAATCGGGGTCCCCCAAGGGGCATTCGCCCTGAAACGATTTCCTCAATAATATCGCTGGATTGCGGATTACCCGGTTCGAATACTCTGCTGCTGACGAAAGCTTGATAGGTGCTAAGATCCACACCGTCAGCAGCAGTTGCTTGGTCGTGGCAGCCCGCATACGCACACCTCGATGTCAGAATCGGCTGAAGTTCCTGTTCAAAGGAAACTGGAGCGTTGGTTGTCGGGTCAGTCGTTTCTGGCGTTTGGGTATCAAGTGGCTCCTCAACGGGGGGTTCCTCAACAGGTTCTTGTGTAGCTGCTTTTTGGCTGTTAATCCAGTTGATAAAGAGTTGGATGTCGGCATTAGAGAGGGGTTGTCCTCCGAGGGGCATCCTACCGGAAACGATTTCATCTATAATACGACTGTTTTGAGCATCCCCTACCTCGAATACGCCGCTGCTGACGAAAGCTTGATAGGTGCTGAGATCCACGCCTGCGACAGCGGTTGCTTGGTCGTGGCAGCCCGCATACGCACACCTCGACATCAAAATCGGCTGGAGACGCTGCTCAAACGAAGCCTTAGTGTTAGAAGCTGCCTGGGTTGATGCTTGTTTTATAATTTTCAGTGAGTCCTCTTTAAAAATAACGCCGCCATAACTCACAGAGAATTCACCAGAAGCGGCGCGCGGGAGTGTATATTTAGCAAAAAAAGTCTTTGTTCCGTTGCCGGTAGCTTTACAATCACCGCTTTTGAAGTTTTCACCAGATGAACCGCGACGAACAATATTGTAACGCTTTTCAGTCCGGTTTAGCACATATCTTATATCTGGACGAGCGGGCGAGTCAGCATCTACTACATCTGCAACTATATCCTGTACACCTTTAGAAAAGACAATTTTTGTGTATATAGTTGCCCCCGGTTGAACCGTGCCTTCAAGGGGTTTTGTCTGTTCCACATCGCTGTAGTGGGTTATGTCAACGACTTCAACAGCTTCTTTTACTCCGCCCAGAGATGACTGCAGTGTATCCGATATGTCCGCGGGGGCTAGGAAATTGTCTCCATTAGGACCACAGCCACTAAAAAAAATAAGAAGTAGCAGACCAATAGCAAGAAAGGAAAATCTTTGTATATTTATGGACATAATAGCACCTTTTAATGTTGCATAGAAATCTTTTAGAGGATTGCCATGGCAGTTTTCTAATTGAAGGATCTCATTCGCTTATCGTGAAGTATTAATGATACTTTTTCGGCATATTAGGTTAGAATAAGCAAGTATCATGCCAATAATGAAATTAGCAGGGATCCTTTGTTATCCGTGGCTTAATGTTCAAATTCTATTTGATAAAATTGGTAGGTCTGTCCACTTTCTGAACACAAGTGTCCACAAAATGAACACAAGATCAGGGTTTTCAAACGATCAGAATAGGATTTTAGTGTGGATACGCTTTCTTATTTGCCCCGACATTCAGGATTCACGACGGCACTTTAGGAGAAACTGGTACTCCGGAATACCATTGACAAATTCCCGTAAATTGACTAAACTGAAAAAGATGTTCCAGAACATATCCGAAACTCTCAATTTAATCGCTTCCGCTCTCGTGCAGTGGCTCTTTTATTCAAAACGTTGGTTTCCGAAGGGTGTTGCGCCAAAACGGATTCTAGTTGTCAAACTCGATCACCTCGGTGATGTCCTGTTAGCAACACCGGTGTTTTCAAATCTACGTCAAGCGTATCCAGATGCCGAATTGCATGCATTGACTGGTGCGTGGAGCCGTGTTGTTTTGGAAAGGCACCCTGATGTCAATAAAGTTCTGGAATACAACTCGCCCGTTTTTTGCCGAACAGGATCACCAACATCGCTCAGAGAAACATTTCAACTCTACAGGCAGTTACGTCATCAAAGATACGATCTGTTGGTGGCACTCCGAAGCGATTGGCGTATTATTTGCTTTTCATTGCTACGAGTTGCACCGAAACGTCTTGACCGAGCGACACTGCAAGTTGCGAACAAATTAGGCTTCGCGCGATTCACCGGAACACACGAAACGGCGCGAAATCTTGATGTTTTACACAAAGCAGGTATCCCGACATCGATACAAACCACCACCTTTTCCGTAGCAGCAGCGGACGAAAAATGGGCATCTGACTTCTTGAAAACGCTCCAAATAGACAGAGAACGTCCCTTGATTGCTATCCATCCGGGTTCCCCCATTCCAACCAAGAGGTGGATGCTTGATCGGTATGCAGAACTCACAGATTGGCTGATTGCACGAAAACGTGCACAAATCCTTTTTGTTGGCGTAGAAGATGAAATGCCGATAATCACTGAAATCCAACGGCTGATGCAGGCTGAGTCTATCAATGTCGCCGGTAAAACAACCTTGACCCAATTGGCATCAATCTTGCACACATGTAACATGTTTATCGGCAACGATAGCGGCCCGATGCATCTCGCTGCAGCAGTAGGTACTCCGACAATAGGCCTCTATGGACCCGGCGACCCAACCCGCTTTGGACCTGTAGGCACCATGTGCCAGACAATTCGACGCAAAACGGATTGCCCGCCATGTCGAGGAACAACCTGCCGATTCGGAGCCGACGGATGTATGTCCAAAATCCGAGTTGCTGATGTAATTCAAACGCTTGAAGATGCCGCGTATTTGCCATCAGAGAACGGCAAAATCTGATAGTAAATAAAATATTAAGCAATCTGATAAATTAACTTGACACATTTTTGAAAAAAAGTTATAATGGTAGCAAACAGCATCCGCAGTGAATATGTTTTATCGACACAGTAATTGATAAGGAGGAATGTCAAAAAATGCAATCGAGATTAATGTGGCTTGTGCTTGTCCTCTTTGCGGTCGGCATCATGAGCATCGGCATTGTTGGGTGTGGTAGCGACGAAGAAGAAGCACCCGGAACGCCAACTGAAAGTACCACCTCAACGGCGAGTCCAAGTGAAGAACCCGTCGTTGCTGCAAGAGCCCCGATCGACTATGCAGCAGAGAAAAAGGCGATTCAAGAGGTTTATAATGCTTTCTATAAAGCCTTTAATGACTTCGATATCAAAGCCGTTCAGGAAACCTTTGATACCGGTAACGTTGAATTTGGCACTATCTTTGCCGGAAACGAACCCGTACCCGTAGCCACGGGTTGGCACAATATCAAAACCAATATCTTAGGTTTGTGGGAAGGTATCGGCACAAAAGGTAACAAATGGGGACAGAACTCGAATCTATCAAAAGTCTGGATCCGCTACAAAGGCAGCTCTCTGGAAGCCTGCGCACTTGGGTACAACTGTTATAAAGGCACTTACCCCGGTGAAACCCATATCTATCTGGTAAAAAAGAAAGACCAATGGGTGATTAATCAGCTTGACAGCGTTACGCAGCAGAATATTGCGATCTTCGGCTTAGATAACGCAGCGGACCCACGCATTGAAAAATTCTTTGCGCGATCCTCTTCCGATAAGGAAGATTTGGCTCCGTAAATCGACCGTTATCGTTTCACGAACTTCGTCGAAAACTGCCCGTTTTCGTGCAATTTAGAACTCAGCTGCCCGTTTTTGTGCAGCTTAACCCTTTTGATGCAGAGATTACCCGCAAATTCAGCGTTTTTGTATTGGCATGGAAATTGCATATATCTCCGTATCAACAATCTTATTTCTCATAGGATACGCAAACCCATACCCCTTGGAGGTAATAACGAATGAGTGCAAAAAGAACCTCTGGTGCCTTTATGACTTCACTTGTACTGCACGGGATCATCATTGTTATTGCTGGGCTCGTTTTGGTCACACAGACTGAACAGTTCAAAGATCTCGTTGGTGCTGAAGTGCTCGAAGCCAAAGAGCCACCGAAGCCTAAGGTCCGGAAACCCGTCGTGAAGCCGGTGATCAAGCCGACTGTCCCGACGCAAAACACCGTCGTTGTCGAACAGGTTCAGGTACAACCTCGTGTAACGACAGCGTTCGTCGCGAAATCAAGTTTCCAGCCGCAGACGGTACTCGAATTCTCAAACACGACCGTCAAAGTTGACGCACCGATCAATCCGAACGTACCGAAAGTTGTTACACCGAACGCACCGATACCGACAGTTGTAACCCATACAGACCTTCCGGTATCCGATGCTCCCGGTGCCCTGGCGTTCTCCGCACCTGTTGCAAGTGCACCTTCCGCCGGACCGGCTAACATCGGTCGCGGTGTCGCAGGTACCGCTGTACAGGTGAAAGTCGCTTTTGAACGTCCACCCGGCCTTGCAATGGTTGAAAACGTAGGGGCTGCCCGCGACGCACTCGGCGATGTCGTCGAAAATATCACACTCGGTAACGTTGAGGTACCACCCCTGCCGAGAGGCGAACCCGGTGGACGTGTTATCGGTAAAGGTAAAGACATCCGCGGCGTATTCCGTTTCACACGGATTCGGCATAGTCTCTCTGACTGGTGGGCGGATGCATCTTCTCTCAATGCATTGACGAAATGGCTCAACGAACGTACCAAAATCAAAACCGACATGAACGTTGAAGGTGGTGCATTGAAACTTACCGATGCAAACCTGTTCAAAACACCTTTCGTCTTCATGACAGGACACGATCCATCACTCGTCCGTTCCCGGAACTTGCTCGGACGGCAATACGGTGGCGGTAAGATGGATAGCCGTCTCACTGAAACCGAAGCAGCCGGTATGCGCCGCTACCTCGTCGAAAAAGGCGGATTCCTCGTCTTTGACGACTGCGGTGTGAACGCTCCCGCACAGGCAATGATTCGCCTCTTCCTCGCACAAATGCGTTACGTCATGCCTGAGTATCAAATTGAACGGATTGCCAACGATCACGAAGTCTATGACAACTTCTATGAAATGGGCGGACCCCCAGTCGGATTCGATATCTTCTGGTGGGGCACACGTCCCCCGAAACGGAACTACCTTGAAGGTATCTCCGTCGGCGATAAGTTGTCCGTTATCGTTGTCCGTCGTGACTATATGTGCGCGATGGAGTCCGTCAGTCTCCCGACACGTAGTGTCCACTATTCACCCGGTGTCTATCGTTTCATGACGAACGTCGTGGTGTATGCGTTGACACACGGTCAGATTTCTGACTATTCCGGTTACGTGCCTGAAGACACACTGGCGAAGAAAGAACTCCCGACACGCGCACCTGAAGCAGCGAAGGTCGGCGGTTTTGAATAGAAATTTTCGTCTCTAACCGTGTATCTCAACTAAGGCTGTCGTGTTATCCACCTCGGAGAACGCAACAGCCTTAGTTTCCTTAAATCAAGCCCCTTTCTTTTACGCAACCTGAACATAGCGTCTCATTCTCTCCACCAATAACTGCTTCTAAACGAGTCTCGCCAGTTTTTGTAACTGTAAACCATTGGCGAGGTTTCCTGGGGAAACCGCCTATCAGAAACCCCTTGTCAACGCTCTGGAGCACATTTAATTGTAGATTTACGATAGTAAAAATCTGAAAAGGAGAATACTGAAATGACAGCAATTTTGACTGTGGCAATCATGCTGGGTTTACTCATGATTTTTGTGAACGCAGATACACCTGCAGAGAAACCCAACGAAGGTCTGATGGCGGCACAGCATGAGAAAAATATTGAAACCTGCACGCAAAATTTGGTTGCGATTGGCAAGGCGATTGAAGCGTATAAGAAAGAGCACGGTGATTTTCCGGACTGGCTTTCAGACCTTCACCCGAAACATTTGGCAGATGCAAACACCTTGATCTGTCCTGCAGACGAAGAAGATGGCAAAACAACCTTTTCTATGAACACGGATCCCAAAATGCCGGTGAGTTATGGGTATCAGTTTCACCCTGAGTACCGAGAGGAGAAAAGTACACAACGCGAGATGTATGGCGATATCATGCCGCTTGTCCGTTGCCGACATCACGCGAACGAAGCTTTTGCTTGTTTGAATCTAAGTTTCTCTTCAAAAATCTACAAGTCATCCGCCGTTTGGGAACTCACCCTGGAAGATCTCTACGGTAGCACCGAAGCAGCGATCACTGTTCTTGAGGATGCCCTTGCGCGACACCCAGATGCCCCTCGTTTCTTTCAAGTCTATCCACAACTTATCAGACTCTACACGAAAGTAGGAAACGAGCCATCCGCAAATGCCCTTATAGAACGGCTCAAGGCAGCCCCAGCAAAAGACCTTGGTCATTATCGAATGCTATTCGACGTACTTGCAAGAGCCGAGCGATACGAGGAAATGCTAAAGATTTTTAAGGAGGCTGAGCAGCAGCACCCGGACGCAGAACCTATCCTCTGGCGACTCGCCTACATCCATAAGAAGTTAGGGAACACTGAACTCGCCGATATATATGACCGCAAGGCTGATCCTAAATATGAATTGTGGGGAAAATTGGTACCTGGCTTTTCCGCAACGGCCCTCGACGGGAAACCTATTTCGCTGCAGGATTATCGTGGCAAAGTTGTCTTGCTCGACTTTTGGGGGGTATGGTGTGGTTTCTGCATCTTGGAGATGCCGAACCTTAAAAGGGTCTACGATACCTATAAGGATCAGGGCTTTGACATCATCGGGGTCAATCTTGCTGATACGGAAAAGGAGCTGCGGGATTACATCAGAGTGAACGACATCCAGTGGCGGCAGATTTTCAGCGGTAAAGCCTGGGGAGACGATCCGCTCGCTCAGCAGTATAATATCACCGGTGTTCCGGAACAGTGGCTTATTGATAGGGATGGCACATTAATTTCGCATAGAGCGAGAGGTGAGAAGTTAGAACAACTCGTAGTAGAAGCACTCAAGAGCAAATCTACCAACCAATAGGATCGTGTCCTAATCGCTCTAACAGGAGGAATGAAAACATTGATAGATCTTCGTAATGTGCTAAGAACCTCAGCAACTGTCCCAGTGCAGGCGCATTGGGATCCGATTGAAAATACAACGCATAACTTGCATTGGGCAACAGAAGAAAAATTTAATCGCTCCAAAGCACAGTGGCAAGAACCGGTGGACATGACGTGGAGAGAGTGGTTGGTGTTGTTCAACCCCGGACCTGCACATCCACTGAAGAACTACAGCACAAAGGATTTCCAAGTCTTTCTCCCGCCATCAACCGTTAACGTGGGAGATGTTTGGGACTTGGAGCCGGAGGGAACTCTCCCGTTTCTCCGCCAGTTTCATCCAGGCGCAACGCAGAAAGAGGCGAAAGCGTGCTTACGGGCAATTGCGTCCGAATATGCTGACATCGTTTTCCGAATCCATGCGCGCTTTACACTGAATGCATCTATCGATGCCTACTTGAGGCCAGCGCAATTTACTGGACATATAATAATCAATCTCGACACTGGAACGATTGATCAATGGACGTTATCGCTTCCCAACCGCAATAGTAATGTAGATATGGGGGCTTTTAGAAGTTTCGATATAGGGTTTGTGCCTCGTATGGAACTCTATAGTTTATCGGAAACGCATCCAAAATCGATGGATTGGGAAACCGCTATCACTGCGGAAGAAGTGGGGAAGAAGTTTCAGGATGCGTTCTACAAATTCTCTGAAATTGAGTGGACCCCGATTGAAGATGCAGTTGAACGCGCGAAGGCACTGAATCGTCCGATTCATGCGGTGCTTTTATTCGGCGTACTCGACGATGAATCGTGCTGAGGGACAGGCAAAGTTTTGAGAGCGGGTCCGCTCTCCTCGCCGAAAATTATCAATTTGCTCAACACACACTTTGTGAACGTCTGGGTCTTGCTCACGGATTTACCCAAGCTGCAGGCAGGTGCCAATGGAGCAGATGCAGCCGCTTTGGCAACGAAACTCCGACAACACTACACCGATTCTGTGGATATCCTGGCACTCACCCCCGACTTGGAAGTGCTCGGACATCTACACAACATGGGTCTGTTTCATCCGTATTATCTGCATCGCAGTGAACGGATACCTCGATATTTGGAATTGTTAAGGTCATCTGCGGACGTGGAAGTTGCCACACAAGAATTGAGCGAAGACCTCAACGGGGCAATCCTTGAAAAATCTATCGCCGATTTGGAAGCGAAACTTCAGGGACAGCCGGATCATGAAAGTCTTTTGGATATCTACCCAATGCTTGCCCGCCTCTATATTGAAAATGGACAGGAAAAAGATGTGGGTCAACTTATTGACCGTTTCAAAGGTATCATGAACCCTGAAAACCTCCAAGACCACTTGACCCTCAGTTACTTGCTTAAGAAGGCGAATCGGGGTGAGGATGTACTTCAGCTTTTCAAGAATCTTGAAGCGCAGTACCCGGAAAAGCGGAGCCTGTCCCGGCGAATTGCCGAGCTTCATGAAGAATTAGGCAACACCCAACTCGCTATGGAATACCTCAGCAAGGTGAAGCCTACGTTGGCATTGCTTGGAAAACCTGTGCCCGATTTTCCCGTAACCGATCTCAATGGCAATCCGATTTCGCTCCAACAATATCGCGGAAAAGTCGTTTTACTCGATTTTTGGGCAGCCTGGCACAGTTTCTGCATCGGCGATATACTGAATGTGAAAAAGATTTACGATACTTACAAAAATCGGGGATTTGATGTTATCGGGGTTAGCCTCGACACGGATGAAACGCAGCTGCGAAACTTCCTCAAGAAAAACGCCATCCCTTGGCGGCAGATTTACAGTGGACAAGAACGGCAGAGTCCACTTGCGCGACAGTATGATGTCCGCTCTATTCCAACAAGGTGGCTTATCGGTAGAGAGGGAAAATTGATTGCCCATGAAGCCAATCACAAGCTGATGTCCCGCGAAGGCAGAGAGAAAGATTTAGAACGATTAGTCGCAGCAGCGGTATCCGATAACGGATAACCCATTAAAAAAGTGGATTTACATTCCGAGTTATGTTATCATAAACGGAACATATATTCCCGATTGAGGTGATAAATGAAACTCGGTGTATCCACTTACTCTTATTGGCATTTCAAACCGGAACGTGTCCCCATTGAACACGTTATCGAAGAAGCCGCACAACTTGAACTCGACGGCATTGAAATCTTACATCAACAGATGGCATCGGAAGCGAATCCGTATCTTCAAAAACTCAAACGGCTTGCCTTTCTTCATGGACTTGATCTGTACGCGCTTTCCATCCATCAAGGCTTTGTCTCACCAGACGCGGCAGCACGACAGAAAAACATCAATCACACCGTCCACTGCATCCGGTTAGCACACGAACTCGGTATCCCTTCAATCCGACTCAACTCAGGACGATGGGGCACTGTTCCATCCTTCAACGAATTGATGAAATCTGAAGGACAAGAACCGACGCTCCCCGGACACACAGAAGATGAAGCGTTTGAGTGGGTCATCGCATCCATTGAAAAGTGCCTCCCTGATGCTGAAAAATACGGTGTTATCCTCGGACTCGAAAACCATTGGGGGCTAACCTGCACACCTGAGGGAGTCAACCGCATCGTCTCCGCTATTGATTCAGAATGGTTGAAGGTAACAATGGACTGCGGTAATTTCCTCTCAGATCCATATCAAAAACTAGCACAAATTGCGGACGAAGCGGTGCTTGTTCATGCCAAAACCTATTACGGTGAAGGTGAATGGTATACGTTAGATCTGGATTACACCAAAATCGGCAAAATTTTAAAAGATGTCGGATTCCAAGGATACGTATCCATCGAATTTGAGGGGAAGGCGGATGCACACGTCGGTGTTCCACAAAGCGTGAATATGCTCCGCGATGCCCTTAAGTAGGGCGAGGGAACCTCGCCCTAAGCATCTTCCCACGGTGCCACGTCTTCAACGGGAGGCGGTGCAGGAAAGCGGCTCACGACATCAACGGGTTTCCGGATGTCCGACGATTCGATGACGCGTTCGCATATCTCTAAAACGTGCCGCGCCTGTGCACCATTGCACCTCGGATGCCTGTCTAACCGAATCGCATTTGCGAAATCAGCGACCCCTTTACCCCAATCTAATCCGGTAAAGGCTTTAGATGGTGAGGCTTCATCTTGCCATCCGCCTTGCGGTGTGAATTTCTTGATTCCGCGGCCGTCGTCGTGTGCCTGAAGCGAGAATCCGCCTGCTGTGCCATGGATTTCATAAGGTGGAATTCCAGAAGTAACTGTAAAACTGTGATAGATGAACCCGTGGGCACCATTCTCAAATTCAAGCACGGCAAACCCATGATCCTTTTCATTTACTTCAAATTCAGTCCCTTGACGTGGCCCTTGGTATAACGTCCGTTTTGGCACAGCAACCCGCGCGAAACCGTGAACCGTCTTGACCGGTGCAATCATGGTTGTCATCGCCGTTAATGGATAAGGTGCTACATCTCGGAACGGACCGGCATGCATCAGAAACGCGTCTGCACTCGGATGCCAATGTTCTAAGGGACCCCCGAAGTTCCCAACCGCAGAGATGACATCGCCGATCTCACCCTCGCGAATCCGTTGCCAAACGTTCTGCTGAACGTAACCGAGGATCGCCGACGGCGCGCACGCCAGTTTTAAACCCATCGCCTCTGCTGTTTCTACGAGTTCGTTCGCCTCGTCGGTACGGATAGAGATAGGTTTTTCAGAATAGACATGTTTCCCTGCTTTTAATGCTGCCAATGAAATCGGGTAATGCGAGATATGGAGCGTCAAATTCACAATCGCTTCTACGTTCGGATCATTCAAAACTTCCTCAAGCGATTTATAGACGTGTCCGCCGTTTCGGGCTGCCAACGCTGAGGCGCGTGTCTCATCTTGGTCATAGTAGCCGACCAATTCAATCCGATGCGGGTAAGCTTGGCAACGCGGCTGATAACCTCCCGCAGATATCATGCCGCATCCAACAATCACCATGCGGACCGGGCTTGTATTAGACATTCAATAGGCTCCTTGTTACATTTTATATCCATTGACAAATTCTCACTGTGACAAACACATCGGTACAGATAACCAGACGATATTCTTATTGCGTGCCAAGAATATCATAAGTAGATAGAGTATATCACACTACCTCGAAAATTGGCAATATTTTATGCTCTCGGATAACAAATGGGTGCGTAAAGTTTTTGGCAGCCAATTTAGGCAGCTTGTGCGTCTTGTGTATCCCAATAAGTCTCCCAGGTGCCATTTTTCAGCAAACATCTCCAA
>RKRO01000170.1 GCA_007571355.1 Candidatus Poribacteria bacterium
CGGACCTAACCCGTAATCAGACATTTGTAGAGGCGGTCAATCGGCTCAACCCGCGCTTTGTCTTGGAGCTCTCTGCCACCCCCAAACTCGGCATCAGCACTATCCTCGTCAATATCACCGGGCTGGCACTGAAAGAAGAAGAGATGATTAAACTCCCCATTCAACTCCGAAATTTCCCCAATTCCGATTGGAAATATACGCTTGCACAAACGAAAATAGAACGCGACAAATTGGAGGAAGCCGCGAAACAATTTCAACAAGCAGAAGACCGCTACATTCGTCCCATCGTTGTGATTCGCGTGGATCGCACCGGCGAAAACCAGCGTGACGGTGTGAAGGTACACGCCGAGGATGCCCGTGAAGAACTTGTCAATGTCTTGAAAGTACCAACGGAACAGATCAAAGTGAAATCGTCAACACAAGATGAACTCGCGGGAATCGACCTGATGAGCCCGCTCTGTCCTGTCCGCTACATTATCACCAAAGATGCCCTAAAGGAAGGGTGGGACTGCCCGTTTGCTTATCTCTTAGCACTCCTTGACAACACCACTGCAAAGACAGCGATGACGCAGCTCATCGGCAGAGTCATGCGCCAACCCTACGCACGTGCGACGGGAGAGTCCCTGTTAGATAGTTGTTATATCCTCTGCTACAATCAGAAAGTCGGCGCGGCTGTTGCGAATGTCAAAGCAGGCTTGGAAGCAGAAGGACTGACAGGACTGGCTGATTTCGTTGAAAGTACTGGAGAGGAACGCGTGCGGCAAACCATCACACGTAGGCAAACCTACCAATCCATAGACATATTTTTGCCACAAGTGCTGCATAAAGCGGGACGAGGGTGGCGGCTCCTCAATTATGAACAGGACATTTTGAGTGCCATGGATTGGACGCAGCTCGGTGCGGTGGCCCCTGTGAATTTGGGAGAAGTTTCACAACTTCAAGAGATCCGGGCGACTATCCACCTCCAAGACGAAACGGTGGTTGAAACGGATCGACAAACGGGTACACCACAGCCGCAAGGTCTGGAAATTGCTTTTTTCGTTCGCCGTTTAAGCGATGTGCTACCCAACCCGTGGCAAGCCGCGCGCATCGTGAAAGAAACCCTGGCAGGTTATCGAAAAAACGGCACAGATGAACAGACGTTGTTTGCCAATCGGCTGTATCTCTCCGAGTATTTGAAACAGTGTTTGCAAAAACAGATTGAGCAACTTGCGGAAACCGTTTTCCGTGAGAAGTTGGACAATAACAAAATCAAGTTTAGCCTTGAAACAGATATTGCTTTGAATTACGAGTTAGAAAAAACATTGATTGTTAGCCTCGCGTCCGACGCGGCTCCTTTGACAGCCGAGTTTGGGATGCCCTTGCAGCTTAACCTCTTTGACCCGGTGTATGAATCGGAATTCAACGATTTAGAAAAAGCTTTTGCGTTGTACCTTGAGGATAAGGAGGCACTTCAGTGGTGGCATCGGATAGCAGCAAAGCAGGGGTATTTTTTGCAAGGATGGCGGCGCGACAGGGTATATCCAGATTTCATTGCGTGTGTGCAAGGACAAAAACATGAACAGCAGCTCCTGATATTCGAAACGAAGGGACAGCACCTCGCGGGCAATAGCGACACCACCTACAAGGAAAAACTGCTCAAGACGTTAGAAGCTGCCTATAGCAAATCGCGCGAACATGGCGAGATGAAAGCCCTCGGTCCAAACGATACATCCATCTCTTTCTGCATGCTTTTTGAAGACTCCTGGCGTGAAACCGTCAATGAAACGATAAATGAACATTATTTTACAATATAGTACATCCCTGTTCTCACTTTCAACATGTCCATAGGTTTTGGTCTATTTAAACGCCAGTTTGATTAATCATTTCGGATGTCTTGCGGGTTCTATTTTCGCAGCACAGAAGCGTGAATTGTAGCACAAACTTCATAGTTTGTGCAGGATAGGACATCAATTAACAGCGGACGTTACATACATCCAACATTTACCAAACTCACATTATTTAACGAAATTCTTCTACCACCTGCAATTCTTTTCTCCTGAATTTTCTGCTTGACTTCTGGCCCGAAATCCTTTAAAATGAAGTAACCCAAACCTGAACAGTGAGGAAAGCAGAAATATGCCACAAGACGCAAATCAACCAAACGTCATCGTCTTTTTCACCGACCAGCAGCGGTGGGACACCTCCGGTTTACACGGTAACCCGCTCGACCTAACCCCTAACTTCGACCGAATGGCACAGCGCGGAACACACGTCCGGCGTTCGTTTACGTGCCAACCGGTCTGCGGCCCTGCGCGTTCATGCCTCCAAACTGGATTATACGCAACCCGCACGGGCTGCTTCCGAAACGGTATACCGTTATCCCCGAACCTCAAAACCCTTGCACACCACTTCGGCGAAGCAGGCTACGCCACCGGATACATCGGTAAGTGGCATCTCTATAGTGGTGGCACTGGACCAGGCCCCGTGCCTGCCGAACATCGCGGCGGCTACGATTACTGGTTAGCGTCCAACGTCCTCGAATTTACGTCCGATGCGTACCAGACGACACTCTATGATAACGACAATAAACCGGTTGACCTTCCCGGTTATCGCGTAGATGCGCTCACCGACGCGGTCATACGTTATGTCGATCGACACCAAAACGAACCGTTTTATCTCTTTACGTCATACATCGAACCACACCACCAAAACCATCTGGACGATTATCCACCACCGGACGGGTATAGAGAACGGTACACAGGGAAATGGATACCACCGGATCTTGCCGCGCTGGGTGGATCAACACACCAGCATTTAGGCGGTTACTACGGTATGGTGAAAAGGTTGGACGAAGCACTCGGCAGACTTTTGGACGCGCTAAAAAGTCTCCATCTGCTTGATAATACGATCATCCTCTTTACTTCTGACCATGGCTGTCATTTCAAAACCCGTAATGGCGAATATAAACGCTCATGCCATGAGAGTTCTATTCGTGTGCCGACTGCCTTCCACGGAGCCGATTTCATTGGGGGTGGACAGATTCAGGAATTGGTCAGTCTCGTCGATCTGCCGCCAACGCTACTTGATGCTGCAGGTCTGGAAGTCCCACCTGAGATGCAAGGCAGGTCTCTTATGCCGTTGGTCCGTGGGGAAACGGACGATTGGCCAGAAGAGGTCTTCGTTCAAATTAGCGAGGCACAGGTCGGGCGCGCCGTGCGAACACAACGTTGGAAATACGGTGTAGATGCCCCGAATAAGAGCGCGGGCAGAGACGCTGGATCAGATCGCTATGTAGAACAGTATCTTTACGATCTTCAGGCAGACCCGTATGAGTTACGGAATCTCATTGGGCTGCAATCGCATGAACCGGTTACAGAGATCATGCGGGAACGACTCATCCAGCGGATGTTAGAGGCAGGCGAAGAAGCACCGACGGTCGAACCTGCACCGACACAGCGAAGCGGACAACGCAGCGTAACCGAAGCAGAAGCGAGAAGTTAATACTGCCGAAAATGCAAGAGAAATTTGGAAACTCGGCAAAAGAAGAACGTCCTTAGTAACGAATCCCTTTGCAGAAAATCAGAAACCCGTTTTTCAACAACGGAGAAAAACGGAGCAGAGAGGCCCATATTTAAAAAGATGAAAATTACAGATGTTAAAACCTTGGTCATGGGGACGAGTTGGCGGAACTTAACCTTTGTCAAAGTTGAAACTGATGAAGGGTTGACCGGCATTAGCGAAGTGCGGATGAATAACCGCACGGACGCGCTCGTCGCCTATATAGATGGTGCGAAGAAGCGGCATGTCATCGGTAGCGATCCATTTAACACTGAAGATCTCTACCAACGGCTGTTTCGAGATGACTATGGGCGTGCTGGTGAAATCGTTGCAACCGGCATTAGCGTCATTGAGATCGCATGTTGGGACATTATCGGTAAGGCGTTGAACCAGCCTGTCTATCGGTTGCTCGGTGGTGCCTGCCGAGATAAGATTAAGGCGTATGCAAACGGTTGGTACCGCGTGGAACGCTCTACCGAAGAATTTCATGCTGCAGCGAAAAGGGTGCTTGAAAAAGGTTATCGGGCATTGAAGTTCGATCCGTTCGGTGCAGGCTATTACGAACTCTCCTATGAAGAAAAACTGAAGTCTGTCGGACTCGTTGAAGCGGTGCGTGATGCTGTTGGTCCCGATGTCGAGATCCTCGTTGAGATGCACGGCAGATTTAGCCCGTATATGGCGATCGAAATTGCCGCCGAATTGGAGAAATTCCAACCGAGTTGGGTTGAGGAGCCTGTGCCACCGGATAACATCGCAGCCCTCGCGAAAGCCGCTGACAAGATTAACCTCCCTGTCGCTACAGGTGAACGGCTTCACAATAAGTACGAATACCGTGAATTGATTAACCTACAAGCGGCGGACATCCTACAACCGGATATTACACAGACAGGCGGCTTCTTGGAAACAAAGAAAATCGCAGCGATGGGAGATATGTGTTATATGACCGTCGCACCGCATAACGTTGGTGGACCCGTTTCCACCGCGATCGCCTTGCATTTCGCTACATGCACCACAAACTTCAAAATTCAGGAGCATTTCAACGATTTCTCTGAGGCGTGGGTGAAAGAGGCAGCGACGGGATGCCCCGAAGTGATTGACGGTTATTTTAGCCTGCCTGATGGCCCTGGACTCGGTATGGAATTGAATGAAGATCTTATTGCCGAACACCCGTATCGTGAAGGTTCATTCAACCTCTGGGAAGACGATTGGCACAAACGTGAATATTAGACAATGGTTATAAAATAGATAGGAGTCTATATCAAACACAGATGAGTTTTCATTATAAAGATGGGTATCTCTATTGCGAAAAATTGAGAGTTAAAGACATTCAAGAGCAGGTACCCCACAGTCCATTTTACCTTTACAGCCTCGCGCAGTTAGAGACGAACTATGCCGCGTATCAGAAAGCCCTTGAGGGTATCGACTCTATTATCGGCTATGCGATTAAAGCAAATAATAATCTCACCCTCCTCAAACGTCTCAGCGAACTCGGTAGTGGGGCGGTTCTCGTTAGCGGGAACGAATTGCGGCTGTCGCTTGCGGCGGGTTTCGATTTGAGCCGGACAATTCTAAACGGGAATGGTAAGACGCTTGAAGAATTGAGCCTTGCTGTTGAACACGGTGTACTGATTAACATCGACAGCGAATTTGATTTGGCACACATCCAGCAGACAGCGAAAGCCCTTGACGCACCTGCCAATGTGCTTATCCGTATCAACCCAGATGTGGACCCACAAGTACACCCGTATGTTTCTACTGGCATGAAGAATTCCAAGTTCGGTATTCGAAATGAACGACTTGATTGGTTTTTAGACGAAATTCGTAAGAATAGTCTGTTAAATTTGGTGGGTGTTCACTGCCACCTCGGTTCGACAATCAAGAAGGTGCGTATCTTCCGAGATGCGACTGAAGTGATGCTTGGTTTCATCCGCGCCATTGAAGCGGAAGGTTTCCCGTTGCGCTACCTGAACATCGGGGGCGGGCTGGGGATCGACTATGAGCGTACGGGTGAAGAGATTCCGACACCGACCGATCTGATTGATTCCATCCGTGATCTATTACCTGAGGACATCACACTCATTATTGAGCCGGGTCGCTCACTTGTCGGGAATACCTCTGTTTTTGTTAATTGCGTTATTGGTGTGAAGACCAACGGTAACAAGCATTTCATCGTCACAGATGGCAGTATGTCAGAACTTATCCGCCCAAGTCTCTACGATGCCTATCAACATATCGAGTTTATCGAACCTGTAGATGGCAAGTCTGAAATGTATGATGTCGTCGGTCCTGTTTGTGAATCCGCAGATTTCTTGGGCAAAGCGCGTTCATTACCGACCCCTCATGAAGGGGCCGGACTTGTCGTTTGCGACGCAGGGGCTTATTGTCACGCCATGAGCTCTAACTACAACCTGAAGATGACCCCGCCGGAATATCTTGTTGATGGCGATAGTTTCACCTGTATTCGTCGTGTTGAAACATTAGCCGATTATCTACGTGTTTTTGAGGTATAATCCGTTTGGGCAGGCTCCCGTGCCTGCCCGCTATATCTACAAATGCGCCTCCAAAAATGCAATCCCGGTTTCCAGATTGATTTCATGCTCACCTTGAAAGTGATCCAAAACTAATTGATCGCAGTGTCCTGATGCCTCATAGATTTTCTCTACCTGTTTGAATGCTTGCAGCGCATCCGCTTCAATAAAACACATATCGTCCGAACCGATCTGCACCATACATGCCCGTGGTGCGATGAGTCCTGCTACGTCTGCGATGTCGCCCGCTTTCCGAAGCCCAAACATAAATTGTGAACCACAAGTATTCCCACGCCCGCGGTCATTCAATGCGTCTGTCAATGTGCTGAGATAACAGACGATAACCGCTGCCTTCACCCGTTGATCCAAAGCGGAAATGTAAGTGGTCATCGTACCACCGAAGGAACATCCCATGCATCCTAAACGCCGATTATCAACTTCAGGTCTCGACTGGAGATAATCCAAACACCGTTGCCCATCGGAGATATTAAGTTGCAGCAGTTGGTAACCGAAGTATCCGAAGGCGAGATAGGCGACGTTGCATCCGTCTCGACTCGGTCGCCGGACCCACTCATCACGGTCCTTCCGTTCACCGAAGCACCGCCAATCCGGTGCCAGTGTTACAAACCCACGTTTGGTTAATTCAACGGCATACTGCTTCTGATAGTCCTCTACGATGCCGACTGCGCCGTCTTTACCGACTCCATGTCCGTGTGCACAGAGTACCGCGGGTGCCGGATTCTCTGCGTTTGCACCGTCTGGAGTTAAGATATATGCTGGGATTGAAGAAAACGGATCGGGGTTAAAGATAATCTTTTCTCGCGTGTATCCATCCAGTTGTGTCCGTTCTAAGATTTCAACTTCCAACGGCAACGCCTCTGGTGAGGGGCCGAGGTCTTTCACGAGATTGCGCCGGAATTTCCTTCGCCACGCTTGCCATTCCGCTTTTGTTGACCCGTTGAATTGGAGCGCGGGTGTCGCTTTTAGAAGTTGTTCTACGCCCTGCTCTGCTGTTAAAAAACGTTGTGCTGCCATAATTGTGCCTCCGTTCGCGAGGAATATAATCCACGTATTCGCGTATCGCTTAGCCGCTTATCCTATTATCTATACCGCAAACGAGAGAAAAAGTCAAGTAGTGTGTGTAAATATTTTGCCAAAAGTTCAAATTGAAAGAACAGAGGATGGAAAGGGAACCTCAACAAAATGCTTTACATCGGCATAAATTTTCGGTATAATAAACAAAAACAAAAAAATATAAAGTGGAGGTTTCCTCCGGTCTAACGGAGAAAAGATTTTATGGAACTTTACGAAGCCGTCAGCCCACTGGATTTCAGATATTATGGCGGCGATCCCGATTTTATGAAACGGTTGCTGCCCTACGTCTCTGAAGCGGGATACGTTACGTCCCAGGCGAAGGTAGAGGCAGCGTTGGTACGGACTTTGGCAAATTATGGCATCTGCTCCTCAGCGATCGCTGATGAGGTGGAAGCAGCAGTGGATCTGGTAACAGCAGAAGAGGTCTACGAGGAACAGTCGCGGATTCGACACAACATCCGTTCGCTTGTCAATGTCATCCGGCGAAAAATTAGTCCAGAAGCCCGGCCCTACGTGCATCTGTTCGCCACCTCAGCGGACATTCTGGATACCGCTACCGCCTTGCGGTTCAAAGCGTTAACCGAAAATGTTATTGTCCCAGATTTAATTGCATTAGAGCAGCAACTGATTGAATTGGCGCGCGAGCATGCAGGAACGGTGCAAATCGGTAGAACACACGGGCAACACGCGGAGCCGACGACGTTTGGCTATTCCTTAGCACTTTACATCAGTCGTCTCGGGACTCGGATTGAGAAGATTCACGAGGCGGGACAAAACCTCCGTGGGCAATTCTCAGGTGCAGTTGGGGCGTTTAATGGTCTCACGCTGATTCACGAACATCCAGAACGAATTGAGGCGGATTTCCTGGCACTGCTCGGTCTGAAGCCGTCCGATACACACACGTCAACCCAGTGTGTAGAACCCGAGTTCATCTCGGATTTAGCGTATCACGTCACGGCGGCATATACCGTGCTTGCGAACTTCGCAGACGATATGCGGCACCTCTACCGTACCGAAATCGCCGAAGTAGGTCGGAAATACAATCCGCAGCTGGTGGGTTCGTCAACGATGCCGCACAAAGTGAATCCAGAGGCTTATGAGAACGTCAAAAGTTTGTGGAAGGCGTTTGTGCCACGTATGCAGACGGTCTTTATGGATAGTATTTTAGAGCATCAACGCGACCTGACGAATTCGGCATCAAGCCGTTTTTTGACAGAACTGTTTACAGCGTTTGATTACGCCATCTATCGCCTTCGACGCGCCTTAGACGAGATGGATGTGAAGGCAGAGAACATGCAGCGCAACCTTGCACTGAGTGCAGAGGACACAATTGCGGAACCGATCTATTTGCTGATGGCGTATTACGGATTCCCCGATGCGTATGACCACACCCGGAAGTTAATCGGACAGGTACATCAGACCGGAAAAAGTCTGACAACACTGCTGTGGGAAGATGAAACGTTCCGTCCGTTCCTCAACAAACTAACGGAACCGCAGCGTGCTGCACTCCGAGATCCAACGAATTATATTGGTGCCTCTGTCCGGCGCACCCACGCGACGTGTGATGAATGGGAAAAACGGATTTCTGAAATGGTTGTTGGTTAATGGTTGTTGGTTGTTGGTTAAGACTTATGGTAGTTGCGTCAATTCTGCAACCACTCTCTAACTGAAAGCGCGAAGATGGATTGTTATTTACAATACCTTGTGATTTGAAAGTTTTGAAAACTAAAATTGAGTGATAAGGCGGTGTTCCTGATACTCCTTGATCGGAATTTGCAATCCCGATCAAGCACATCATGTGCCGTAACTATCTAACGCAAATTGCCTCTTGTAGCATAACCTGTTAGGTTGTGCATCTTCGAGCCAAAAAATAGCCGGGAACATACCGAACTTTTCGCAAAAATGAATGCTGCTTGCGAAAAAACAGTTTCTGTGGGTCTAAAATCATATAAGTAGCAACCTGGGTTAACTATCTAATACAATGGAGAAAAGATGAAAACCTTCTATATAATCACTTGTGTACTGATGTTAACCTTGAGCCAGCAGGACATCTATGCACAACAGCAGCAAGTTAAAGCAGAACCTGCTGAAGGCTTTGTTAGATTAGACATGCCACTGGAAGAAGCACTCACCAAAATGACTTTCATTGTTCCGTGGATAAGCAGTGATGAATTCAGTGAGATAGTTTTTGAAAGTGGATCCGTGACTGACTTCCTTTACGAGGATTACGGGGGCGAGCAGCAGGGTTCTATACTACCGGTAGAAGAAACCATCCCGGGAGGAAACACTACTACCGTTTCCTCCCCCACGGTTCACCGAATGCTTCCCACTCTGATTATATAGAACTGTGGCGTTTCGAAAGACATCTATCCTATACAAAAATCCTAACGGGGCAGGTTGTTGAAGGGAATCGGTATCTTTTTATACCTGTGGTTGCGAACGCCGATCCTTTCTTGTACTCTTCAAGAAGCTTTATAACAACTCTCAATGTAGTGGATAAAAAGACGCTGAGAACTGTTGATGCGGTCAGTTTTAGTTCTCGAACGTCCCCTACCAAAATCGAAAAGGTTGTCTTGGCTGTTCCAAACAGTGACACTGTATCTATAACTTACATCAGACAGGAGGACATCGCGTCTAAGCCCGATCCTGACACAATCACGGCACATTTTCGGATGACAGACGGCAGACTAGTTGATGCCGGAGATCCTTCTTCAATTCGATGGGGAGAACCTGTTGAAGGCTTTGTTAGATTAGACATGCCACTGGAAGAAGCACTTACCAAAATCGCTTTCATTGTTGAGTGGGCAAGCGGTGGTGGGCGTGATGAGATAGATTTTGAAAGTGGATCCATCACTTCCTACCTTCACGCGGAAGGCGACTTTGATGATATACGGGTAGAAAAGCGCGACCTTGGCCCCGTGACTCGCAACGCTGAGTATATAGAACTGGAGACATCCGTGCTCAAGGACGACAGTGCTGGGTGTTGGTCCTATAGAATCCTAACGAAGTATGTGGTTGAAGGTAACAGGTATATTTTTGTACCTGTGGCTGACTGGGGTGGAGGTAGCATAGGCCCCGACCTAACTTACAATCTTGTGGATAAAAAGACGCTGAGATATGTTGATGCGAAATATGGACGTTATCCGCACTCTCGTCACGAAAAGAAGGTTGCCTTGACCGGTCCAAACAGCGACACTGTATCTATGACTTCTATTAACATTCAAGGCTTGAGAATGCGCGAAAGTGAGGGACCCCCTTACCATCATGTTCATTGGGTAAGCACGGCACATTTTCGGATGACAGACGGCAGGCTGGATCACGTGGAAGATCCTTCAGGGCTTCCTGATCCGGGGACAATGATGTTCATCCCTGCGGGTGATTTCGATATGGGAAGCGGGGATAGCGATGCTGAAAACGACGAGCAGCCTGTCCACACGGTGTCTGTTGATGCATTCTATATGGACACGTATGAGGTAACAAATGCTCAATATAAGAAATTTATTGATGCGAACCCGCAGTGGCGGAAGGATCGTATCCCGAAAAAATATCACGATGGGGATTATCTGAAGCACTGGAACGGGAACGATTACCCGCCCGGTACCCGCAAACATCCTGTTGTTTATGTGAGTTGGTACGCAGCCATGGCGTATGCTCAGTGGCAGGGGAAACGTCTACCGACAGAAGCAGAATGGGAGTGGGCAGCCCGCGGTGGTTCCGCTGATATAAAGTTGTACCTGATGGGAGATCGCGACTCTGATGATAGATTTTGGGATAACTCGCTTAATGTCAGCAAGGCAAACTATAATGAGAATGTCGGCAGCACAACGGCTGTTGGGACGTATTCTATGAACGGATATGGTTTATACGATATGACAGGCAATGTCTGGGAATGGTGTCTGGATGAATACGATGCCGACTTTTATGCTGTTTCTCCGCGTGAAAATCCTATTGCCGGTGGAACTGTGGATGCTATCGTATCCGATTTTATGAATGTTAAAACCGTTCGCGTGTTGCGCGGGGGTTCTTGGGCAAGTCCTGCTAAGTTTGTGCGGGTTTCTGATCGGACAAGGTTCTCACCCACAAACACCAACAAGGCTCGTGGCTTCCGTTGCGTTATGGTGCCGTAGTCCGTTAAACTTGTCGCATAATTGGGACAGACTTTGGCAAATTATGGTG
>RKRO01000308.1 GCA_007571355.1 Candidatus Poribacteria bacterium
ATGTTTTACATACCGGTATGCAATGGAATCAACTCAGAACCCGGCGGAAGGAACTCCACTGGTCTAACGTCTATAAATGGCATAATCGCTGGTCAAAAGGAGCAATCACAATGAAACGCGGAATCTACTTCATGACCTTCACGATAATAATCGGTATTTTTTCACTGCGGTCAGCACCTGCATCTATTGTAACAGATGGGCTTGTCAGCTATTGGACATTTGATAAAAAATACATTATGGATAAAACAGTAAAAGATGTATGGGGTGACAACGACGGTAGACTCATCGGAAATCCTAAAGTTACCCCTGGTCAGGTAGGCGAGGCACTTGAATTTGACGGTGTTGACGATTTTGTAAACCTAACCACGCTTGGCGATTTTGGCGGACGGATTGGTACATCTTCGTTTGAAGCATGGATCAAAACAAGGAATAAGAAGGATTGGATGACGCTCATTAATACACATAGCACGGAACATCCTTGTTGGGGAGTAGAACTCAATGGTATTAATAGAAGAAACGAATTTGAGATTATGAAGGGAACGCTTCATTATTCCTATAGCATGAGGGGACCAGTAGGATGTACTGGCTCTGTTGGCACAGGGCCTGTGGATATTTTTGATGGCGAGTGGCACCACATTGTTTATACACACGACTCTATAATGAATGAAGGCGGTACGAGCGGAAACCATAAAATAATTATCTATATAGACGGTGTATCCAGTACCATAAGCCGAGGTGGATTTGCGGGGACCAGTAAAAGAGAATTTTTGCCATTTGCAGCACCTGTCCATCTTGGCGCAAGGAAATTTCCCGGGAAAGCCCATGGTTACTTCATAGGTATGATTGATGAAGTCCGGTTTTATGATCGTCCGCTCACAGCAGGTGAAGTGATCCAGAATTTTCAATCCATAGAACCTTATAACGTTGCGCCTAAAGGAAAATTGTCAACTGTCTGGGCAACATTGAAGACAAAATTATAGCGTTATCCATATTCAAACTGCGGCAAAGCAATTTTCGGTCAGAAATATGTAAAGCATTTCTGTCCTAAAACTGGGAATAACACCTTCGGGGCATCAACTTGACACAAATAGGCGATTCCAATCGTGATGAGACTTGGCGACACTCTCAGGGCTTTTCCGACTCCGAGCGACGAAACCAGGAACGGATGCACGCCCGGTCGGTAAACCGATTTGGCTATAACGCGTATCAACACTCCATCGGACAGTAGTAGAACGGTTCGGAAGTCCGCGATGGACAACGCGTTCACTCGTTAGCAGGACATCACCTGCATCCAGTTCAGCAGCGATGATGTCGCCGGGTGGCAATTCCGCGTCACTGATTCCTTTGCCACCTGTATGACCGGGTGTCAGATCTTCGTAGTTATGCTCAATCAGATTAAAGCGGTGTGAGCCTCGAATGACCTGCATGCAACCGTTCTCCTCAGTCGCTTGGACGAGCGGAAGCCAGACATTCACAACCAGTGTTTCACCTGCTTCTTCAGGTATGAGATACGCCAAATCCTGATGCCACGGGATGACGGTAATATCTTGGTTCGGCAGTTTGGCGCGGTAATTAAACTGCGGATGTGCCAAAATCTCCGAACCGATAAGGGTTTCAACGACATCAAGAAGCGCGGGCGCAGTTCGGAGTGTGAACATCCCAGCCGTCCGAATCTTCTGGTCCCGGAAATAGTTACTCCAAATCCAGTTCGGATCGGAACAAGCACTCGATACCCTCCCCAACCTCGTCTCAAAAGGCTCATCATCGTATGTATCTGACGGATCAAGGATTCCACGCTTGACTGCCGCACGCGTGCCATCATCAACCTGCTGCGCCAACTCATCGATCAACGGTTGAAGTGCCGCATTTGGCAGTACACTCCGAACAAACAAAAAACCATCCTGATGAAATTGCTGTTTTTGTTGTGCGGTGAGTCTGCCTCGATTGTGTTGTGTAGACATTGCGAATCTCCATCTTTCTTGTAGGGACGATGCCTAATGCTCGCCCATTGCGAAGTCTATTTCTGCATAAACCCTTAAGTAGAAAATCAGTTACGGATGAATTCAGGAAACCCCGAAAACTAAGCCCGAAATGAAACAGAGGGCGGCTCGAAAGCGAAAACACTTAAAGTCCCAGTCCGCGAAACCTATCCGCAAGGTAAATTAAAAACATTGAATTGCGACAGCACTGCCGATTTCACTGGATTCCATTGAAGCATCAAGCATCTGCATCAGCATAACTGCCTGCGAACCGGGATTGAGAGGTTCATCTTCTTCTCGAATTGCCCGTATGAATTCTCGTGCCTGAAGCGTTATATCATCTGCCTTTTGGGGTGCTGGTTTCATGGGCTTAACCTTAACGCCGTCCGGTGTTCCAACGAGTATTTTTCCGTTTTCCAGTCCTGCTTTCGTGCCGTAAAGGTGAAACTCCTGCGTCTCGCTTTTGACGAGATCGTTTCCTTCTGCCGGAGCGTGTCGATTTGTCGTATTCAGCGAAAATGCGACAGCAAAGTGTAAGGTGCACCCGTTCTCAAAGCGCACAAATCCGCACGCGGCATCGTCTGCGGTATAGGTCTGTTCGGGGGGGGCAAGGTGTGAAAATGTACAGTATAACCCCGCCATAACCTCAGTGGGACGCGGACACCCCATCATGAACCAGACGTTATCAATGGCATGGATACCGAGATCAAGCAGCACCCCACCGCCTTTTTCCTTATCGTGTCGCCATCCACGTGCGGAACACCACCGTGTACGTATCCATCGAGTTTCCGCGTAGTATACGTCACCGAGATCTCCGGCTTGCACCAGTCTACGTCCTTCCATCAACTGCGCTGTGAACCGAGATTGCCGAACAAACATATAGACCAAGCCCTTGCTTTCGGCAAGTTGTGTAACAGGTATCAACTCTGCTGCATCGTTTGAGGGCGGTTTTTCGCAGAGTACCTGCATCCCACGCTCCACTGCCTCCAGTGAGACAGGCGCGTGCATCCACGTCGGCAGTCCAATACAGACCGCGTCTAAATCACATGCGTCGAACATCTGTCTATAATCGTCGAAAACGCGAACACCTTTAATATCGCCTAAGACGCTTTTCCTGCGAGCCGGATCCATATCTGCTAGAGCAACGAGTTGTACGTTCGGTTCGCCATTAAGAATGACAGTCGTACTGCTGATTGTCCCACCGACACCTATGATTCCGACCCTGACTGCATTTTTCATATCTACTCTCCATTACACTTCTAAAAAAAGATTGACATATTTGGGTCATTTTTATAGAATATATTCAAACCTGATAAATCCGTTTGTGACATTGTAATTGGATCGTACC